>JASJDF010000004.1 GCA_030065715.1 Xenococcaceae cyanobacterium MO_188.B19
CTCTGACTTTTAGTGATGATGGACAAGATGGATTACTGACAGTTACTTTTGCTACAGCTTTGGATCGTCGTAATGAAACTCTTAATCCCACTAAAGGCTATCGTTTATTGTTACAAACGGATCAATCAATTCCTGTAGGAGATGCGAGTATTTCATATAATCGCCTTTCTGGTAACTATACGCATTTTTTTCCTCTAGATTTGTTTAAGTTTACTAAGGGTCAACCAACTTTCTTGGTCAATTTTCAGGCAGGAACTATCATTGGCGATTTACCTGGTTACGAAGCTTTTAGTTTGGGTGGTTCTAGTTCCGTTCGCGGTTACAGTAAAGGAGAATTAGGAACAGCACGGAGTTTTCTCCAAGCTACGGCTGAATATCGTTTTCCTATGTTTAGTTTTAATATGTTTAAAAAAGATTTCGATATTGGTGGAGCAATCTTTTTTGACTATGGAACAGATTTAGGTTCGGGAGATACAGTCAAAGGAGAACCTGCAACTTTCCGAGATAAGCCTAATGATGGTTTTGGTTATGGTTTAGGTTTACGAAGTATTAGTCCTATTGGATTATTCAAAATAGAATTTGCCCTTAACGATCAAGGAGATAGTAAAGTCATTTTTCGTTTTGGCGATCGATTTTAACTTTCTACTAAACTATCTCCACTGGCTAATTAATTGACAGAATACTACTTAACTCTCTTTTAATTCAAAGATTTTCTGAATAATATCTGCTACTACTTTATCAGGAGTAGATGCACCAGAAGTCACTCCCACAGTGATTACACCTTCTGGTAGCCAATTTTCATCGATTTGAATCTCTTTACCCAAAGGTTTGTGTTCGATAGCATTTTTGGAAAGGAGACGTTCCACACTATCAATATGATAAGATTTAAAGCCTTTTTCAATGGCAATTTCTTGTAGATGGGTAGTATTAGAAGAATTGAAACCACCAATAACAATCATTAAAGACAAGTCTTCTTCTACTAAATTCAACATAGCATCTTGTCTTTCTTGGGTTGCATCACAAATGGTATTGAAGCTCATAAAGTGACTGTCAAACTCAACTGGTCCATATTTTTTGAGAAGAGTTTTTTCAAACAGTTTCCCGATCGCTTCTGTTTCACTTTTAAGCATGGTAGTTTGGTTAGCAACACCAATCCTTTCTAAATCTTTATCTGGATCGAAGCCTTGGGAATAGGCATTTTGAAACTTATCTAAAAATTCTGCTTTATCTCCACCATTGAGCATATAGTTACTGACATATTGAGCTTGGGTCATGTTCAGCACAATTAGATATTTATCAGCAAAAGAACTAGTAGCGATAGTTTCTTCGTGATTATATTTACCGTGAATAATGGATGTATAGTCTTTCTTTTTGTGTTTCTCTACAGAATTCCAAACTTTAGATACCCAAGGACAAGTAGTATCCACAATTGTAGATCCGCGATCGTTAAGTAGCTGCATTTCTGCCACACTAGCTCCAAAAGCAGGAAGAATTACGACATCACCACTATTTACTACGGAAAAATCTTTCTTTCCGTCAATAACTTCAATAAAACCTACATTCATTTCTCGCAGACGTTGATTCACTGAAGGGTTATGAATAATTTCATTAGTGATCCAAATTTTTTCTGTAGGGAAATGTTGACGGGTTTCATAAGCCATAGCTACGGCTCTCTCTACACCCCAACAAAAACCAAAAGATTCTGCTAATTTGATTGTCACTGCTCCTTTTTGGAGGACATAGTTATTGTTACGAATGGTCTGAATTAGGTTACTCTGATACTCGCTATTAAGGGTTTCTGCAACTTCTACCTCATGACCAAAGCCTTTGCGGTGGTATTTGTCTGATTGGTTTAGAGAGCGTTTAAAAGCTTTTGTATCCATATTGTTTTATGAGTGATATTAATTCAGAACTGTTGTGACCAGAAATGTCTTTGATAATTTTAGAATCAATTGTTACATATCGAGTATTGTAAAACTAGGTTGCATCTTCTTGCTGTTGGTAACATAGGGTGTCAAAATTAAGATATATATTAAGAGAAGATAATAAAAGTAGATTAAAATTTCTACCCATAGCTTGTATTCACCCATCTCGATTCAGATTTGCTCAAGTCAAGGAGACTAAATTAAATGACAGTAGAAAACCTTGAGACTAACGGTAATCACACTCAAGAAGAAAATAAGGCAGAAAATGAGGGACAAAAAACTTTAGCTCTATCTGTCCCCCAGAAAACTCTTTTACCTGGCAATAGACCTATCGAACCAAGTCATTTACAAGTTGTAAGTACTTATTCTTCTGTAGGCTCTCCCCGCCCTGTAACTAAAAGTGATATGAAGATAAGCAGTACATTAGTTTTGTCTGGCAATCGCCCGATAACTATGAGTACCTTACAAGTTAGTGAAACTTACACTGTAATGGGAAATCGCCCTGTTGCTTCTAATGATATTGATGATCCTCTAACTTTAATGGGTTATCTGGATTAGATACTCTAAAAATTAAAAAATTAAATTTTTATGGTGGATTTTATATCCATCATTTTTTTTGTAATTTTTAATCCAGATTATAATTATCCTGTTTTAGTTTATATACTGAAAAATCATAATTATAGTGAGAGATTTTATTTGTGCCTTGCGATCAGCGAAGCTGGCGTGTACACGATCGCGTATATAATAATAACAATACACTCACAACAGTAACTATGGTCGATCTTGAAAAACTAACTTTAAATTACATAACCAATCAATCGGGAGATAAAACAGCCGTCATATTACCCATAAAAGAATTTGAAGAACTGTTAGAAGATATAGAGGATTTAGCAATAGTTGTAGAAAGAATAAAGGAGCCTACTACTACTCATAAAGATTTACTTGCAGAATTAAAAAAAGATGGCATCTTATAAAATTGAGTGGAAAAACTCAGCTAAAAAAGAGCTAAAGAAATTAGACAAGCAAATTATTATTAGAATTTTGCAAGCAGTAGAAAAACTAGCTAATAATCCTCATCCCTCAGGTAGTAAAAAACTAATGGGTAGTGAATCTATTTATCGTATTCGTGTTGGGGATTACCGAATTATTTATAATCTTCAATCTTCAGTGTTAACAATAGAAATAATTAAAGTTGGTCATCGTAGAGAAGTTTATCGTAAATAGTTATATTTTATTTGACAACTTCTTCAAGTGTTAAAACTCGCTACAATCATTTATGTCTGTTAAATTTCAGTATAAATGCCTAACCTCTCTGACTCCCTGGATAAGATTCGCATTCGCGGTGCGCGACAACATAACCTGAAAAACGTTAACCTCGATCTACCTCGCAATAAGTTGATTGTGTTTACGGGGGTATCTGGGTCGGGTAAGTCTTCTTTGGCATTTGATACTATTTTTGCCGAGGGACAAAGACGCTACGTGGAATCTCTTAGTGCTTATGCTAGACAGTTTTTAGGACAGCTAGATAAACCCGATGTAGATGCAATTGAAGGTTTGAGTCCCGCTATTTCCATCGATCAAAAATCTACTTCCCATAATCCCCGTTCTACTGTGGGGACAGTAACGGAAATTTATGACTATCTCAGATTACTTTTTGGCAGAGCTGGAGAACCCCATTGTCCTCAATGCGATCGCTCTATTGTGCCTCAAACCATTGATGAGATGTGCGATCGCGTTATGGCTTTGCCAGATAAAACTAAGTTCCTGATTCTCGCACCTGTGGTCAGAGGCAAGAAGGGTACACACAAACAATTATTATCGAGTTTAGCTTCTCAAGGATTTGTCAGAATTAGGGTCAATTCTGAGGTTAAACAGCTATCTGAAAATATCGTTTTAGATAAAAATTATACACACAACATAGAAGTTGTTATAGACAGGTTAGTTAAAAAGCCTGGTATAGAGGAGCGTTTGGCGGACTCTCTTTCTACCTGTCTCAGTCTTTCTTCGGGTATCGCAATAATTGAGGTATTAAATTATACATTAGACCAGGTAGATGCGTCGCAGCCACATAGTAAGTATATAACAAATAGGGAAAAAAATGGTACTTTCTCCCAACAAGAAATAGCCGAAAAAATCCCTCAAGAAATTGTCTTTTCCGAAAACTTCGCTTGTCCCGAACATGGCGCAGTAATGGAGGAATTATCCCCGAGATTATTTTCGTTTAATTCTCCCTATGGAGCTTGTCCCCATTGTCATGGCATTGGTAGTTTGCGGACATTTGCTCCTGAGTTAGTAGTTCCCGATCCCAAACAGCCCCTATATAGCGCGATCGCGCCTTGGTCGGATAAAGACAATACCTATTATCTTTCCCTGTTATATAGTTTGGGGGAAGCTTATGGTTTTGATATTCATACCCCTTGGGAAAAGTTAAATAAGCACCAGCAAGAAGTCTTACTTTACGGTGCAGAAGAACCGATATTGTTTTATCCTGATTCTCGCAAAAAACAAGCCCATGAAAAGGGATATTATCGGGACTATCTTGGCATTATAAAGATGCTAGAAAGAAATTACAAAGAAAGTAATTCTGATGCGGTCAAGAAAAAATTAGAACAATATATTATTAATCAACCTTGTGAAGTATGCCACAATAAAAGGCTCAAGCCTGAATGTTTAGCAGTGCGTTTAGGACAATATAATCTAGACCAATTAGTTAGTGTTCCGATTAGGGAATGTTTAACAAGAATTGATAATTTACAACTCACCTCACGTCAAGCATTAATTGGGGAATTAGCACTAAAAGAAATTAAAGCTAGATTACAATTTCTCCTAGATGTAGGGTTAGACTATTTAACTCTAGATCGTCCTGCCATGACCCTATCAGGAGGAGAGGCACAAAGAATTAGGTTGGCTACTCAAATTGGTGCTGGTTTAACAGGGGTTTTATATGTTTTAGATGAGCCTAGTATTGGATTACATCAAAGAGATAATGACCGCTTGTTAGGTACTCTCAAAAAGCTTCGAGATTTGGGAAATACTTTAATTGTTGTAGAACACGACGAAGACACTATTAGAAGTGCCGACCATATAGTTGATATTGGGGTTTTTGCAGGAATACATGGGGGAGATATTGTAGTTCAGGGTGATTTTCAAGATTTGCTTGCTTCTGAAACATCCTTAACAGGCGCCTATCTATCTCAGAAGAAAGTAATTGGAACACCAAAAGCAAGAAGGGATGGAAAACAAGTATCTTTACTACTGCAAAATTGTAATCAGAATAATCTCAAAAACATAGATGTAGAGATACCTTTAGGAAAATTTGTCTGTATTACTGGAGTATCTGGTTCAGGCAAATCTACCCTAGTTAATGAATTACTATATCCTGCTCTGCAACATCATTTAACCAAGAAAAAACCCTTTCCCAAAAATCTCGGCAAGATCGAGGGATTAAACGCGATCGATAAAGTAATAGTAATCGATCAATCTCCCATTGGTAGAACACCCCGTTCCAATCCTGTAACTTATACAGGGGTTTTTGATGCGATTCGGGCGATCTTTACCGAAACAGTTGAAGCCAAAGCCAGAGGTTATAAAGCAGGAAGATTTTCTTTCAATGTCAAGGGTGGTAGATGTGAAGCTTGTAGCGGACAAGGGGTAAATGTCATTGCCATGAATTTTTTACCCGATGTTTATGTCCAGTGTGATGTCTGTAAAGGAGCAAGATATAACCGAGAAACTCTCCAAGTAAAATATAAAAACTATTCTATTGCTGATGTCTTGAACATGACAGTAGAAGAAGGATTAGAAACTTTTAAAAACATTCCTCGCGCAGCTAATAAGTTACAAACTTTAGCGGATGTAGGTTTAGGCTATATCAAACTAGGACAACCAGCACCCACTTTATCTGGAGGAGAAGCTCAACGGGTTAAACTCGCTTCAGAATTGTCTCGTCGCGCTACAGGAAAAACCCTTTACCTAATAGATGAACCCACTACAGGTTTATCTTTTTACGATGTACATCAGTTGCTTAATGTTTTACAAAGACTAGTCGATAAAGGTAACTCTTTAGTAGTTATCGAACATAACTTAGATGTGATACGCTGTTGCGATTGGATTATTGATTTAGGTTCGGAAGGAGGAGATAAAGGAGGAGAAATAATTGCTACAGGAACACCTGAAACTGTTGCTAAAAATTCCAATTCTCATACAGGAAAATATTTAAAACAAGTTCTAGAAAGATATCCCAAGACTAACTAAGTCTTATCTCTAATATTGTTATTAAGTGATAAGAATGGAGAATCTGGTGGATTAAAAAACGCAGAGATTCTTCAAGTTGTCACAACGAACATTACAACCATAGAAAAAGTCAAAAAAAAGTTTGTCCAATTAGGCTTAAGGTCAGCTTTAGAAATAGAATCTCCAATATTACAACAATCTCAACAATTAAATAAAGCCGACAATCTAAAAATACAAGGTTATCTAGAAACTATTTTCTGTACTCGCAAAACTCTTACCTTTTATCATCAGGATGAACATAGTTTCGATTTAATACTGTTTTATCCCTTAAATAAAGAATTTTTAAATCAAAACGATCTTAAACAAAAAATTGCTCAATTCTATAATTATTTACCTTATTTACTTGAGCCAGAACAATATATTCTAAAGTTCAAAGTGCATCTAGTTCGTGTAGGATATTCAGCAAAGTATTATTTAATTGGTTTTTCAGGTACTGTATCAGGAGAATATCTTGAAATAAAGACAACAGAATTAATAAATCTATTGAAAGGGGTGAATCCAGAGAATACTATTTAGAAATAGAAGCTGATGAAGATAGCCAGTCTGATTACTTGCTAGTTTATAAATCCAAAAGAGATGAACTAACTTCTAATTGGTATAACAAAGGAAATAGTGGAGAAGTTGAAGTTTATCAAGATAGTAATAATGATATTGGAGGAAACAACTCTACTGCACCAGATGGTAACTCAGATGGTTATGAAGAAGGTTTAAGTTCTGGTAAAAACCTCTCTTCAGGGGATTTTTATGTTCGTCTAGTTGATGGTAATATTCAGATCGCTCTGAAAAAGAGCGTGATTGGTTCTCCAACTAATATTTTGACTCGTGCTTATGCTGCTCAAAATACTAATTTAGAGCCTAGCAAACTAACTTGGCATGATTATAACGACGAAACCGATTTACACGGTGGTGGTGGATTTGATAGCACCGCAGAAGCCGATCCTAATACGTGGCTTCCTTCTACTCCTATTCCTGTTACTGTTATTTTTGCGGATTAATAAATCTAGTTTGTCATCACCAAACTGAGGTAATTAATTCCTTATTGCAACACCATCTAATTAATTAAATGGTGTTGCAATTGAGTGTAATTTTAATATTTTTACTTGTAATTATTGCTAAAAATAAAGGTTCTTCAGATTTCGTCATTCCTAAGATTTTGCGATCGCAAAATTATTAAGGAAGATAAAAAAGAAGCTCAAAAAGAAAGCTGAAAAAGAAAAAGTACTTAAGGTCATAAAAAAACAGGAGATTTTTTTTATTGATAGACTGACAACTCAATCAAATTATCATCAGGATCGCGAATATAAATTGAAGTAAGTTTTCCCATTGCGCCAGTTTTTTCACTGGGTAATTGTAAAATTGGAATTTGATGTTTTTCTAAATGAGCAATAGCTTCTACTATTGTTCCTTTAATAATAAAACATAGATCTAATGAACCTGGTGTTGGTAGTTGTGCTTTAGGTTCAAATTCGTTTTGGTATTGATGTAAGTTAATTTTTTGGTTACCGAATAATAGAGCTTTACGAGTTTCTTGAAAAGTAATTTCTTGCATGCCTAGAACTTCAGTATAAAACTTGCAAGAAGTTTCGATATCTCTGACGGTTAAAACTAAATGATCGAGATGAGAAATATTTACTATACCCATAAAAAATAATCTATATCAAAATCAAAGGTGGGCATTGCCCACCATACAGTTTTATCTTCTTCTAAAACCTCTACTACCACCAAAGCTGGGAGCTTTTCGGAAGCCAGAACCTCTACTGCTACCAAAACCACTACGGGGTTTAGTACGAGTTTTTCCAGAACCTCTGAGAGTGCTAGAACCTACTCCCGAACCAGTAGCACGAGAATTACCAGTTCTAGGTTTATTAAATTTATTAGAGGTACGGGAATTTCTCACGCTTCCAGTAGTGCGAAGAGTTTGGCGATTTTTAACTGCTGCTGGAGGAGCATTGTAGCGGTCTTGATAACGGTTAACTGCTTGAGAATAGTTACTGCCATAACCACCATAACCAGTCATGAATCCACCAGGTTGATACATAGGAGGTACATAGTACTGGGGTCTAAATAATAAACTCCCCAATGCTTGTCCCGCTAATGCACCAGCAAAAGGAGTCCAAAAATTAGATTCTCTTCTAACTACTACTGTTTCAGTTTGACCAGTTTGAGGATTAGTTTGAGTTTCTGTGACATTATGAACATACTCGATTTTAAAATCTTCAGTAATGTACATTACAGGCTCTTTGTTATCAACTTTCAGATAACTTTTTTCCCCATCAGCAATTTCTTCATCACTTAAACGAGCCATTTGAATATTGGCGGTGCGAATAACAGGGGGAGTTCCTGGGGGTGTATTAAGTAGCATTAAACTATATTCCCCAGTAGCATCATCATAAGTAGCTTGCTGTATGGGATATTTTCCATCACTAATAGAATTAGGAACAGCAGCTACATTATTTCTAAAATTTTGCTGTGGCTGACTTACAGTCGTAGAACCACAGCCGATCATTGTCCAACAAAGGGGCAATGACATAAAGACAACTAAAATTCGGCGTAACATAAAATAAAAAATCTTTGATTCTATTTTTTTTGATTGTAGAACTTTCCCGAAATTCCAAACTTACGGTTATTACTCCTTACAAAGGAAGCAACTCTGGGAAATTAGCTAATAACTGGTCATTAGTGAGTTCTTCTCCCAATTGAGCAGGAGAAAAATGAATTTGAATCGCTCTTAATTTTTCTTGATAATGAAGATTAATCAGAGCTTTGAGTCCGTACTCCAAAGCTTCTATATCTGCGAGATTAGTTTCAATATCGGGAGATTCCCCTTCAAAAGCGACTCCTAACATGACTACCACATTACGAGTAATGGGTATGGTAAGAGAATCTTCTTCTGTCAGAGGCTCACCTAGACTTGGCTCGCTGAGATATCTTTGAGAGGAATCTGTAAATAATTCATTTACATAGTCTCCCGTTTCTCCTTCATTCCAAAAAACTTCCCCTTCATTACCAGCAGATTGCCAATAGGTACTCATTTGTAAAAGATTTTGACACACTGTTACTAAGCCTTCTCCCAAGACTTCCATGTCACCATCTGCTTCTATTGCTTCTGTTGCTACACGATTAAGAATACCTAAAATTGGGGTGGCTTCTTGTCCACTCAGATGGATAAAAATTCGACAGACAACAAAACGGGTTTTTCCTGAAAATTTATTTATACGATCGCGCCACGAGGTCATAATTTAGCATTTATTACTGATCATTTATCATTTAACATTACGTCTGACTATAAATTAGGAAAAAAATATATTTAAATAGATTCAAATCCCAATTAGGGATTGTCAAAAAAAAACCATGAGCTAAGATCGCTAGTGTAGCCCCTACTACATCCTATTATTGTTTTTCATAACTAGTGCCAATTTTAAATATTAGATTTATAAAATAAATATTATTGTAGGAAGTTCAAAGAATGCTTATTTGCCCTGACTGTAATTTTGAAAACCCAGACAGTAACAATTTTTGCCAGAAATGTGGGATTTCCCTCACTCAGTCCCTATGTCAGAAATGTGGGGTAGATATTCCCCGTGATGCTCTAGAATGTGAAGTCTGCGGGACTTCTAACAAAATTTTATTGTGGGGAGTCGTAGTTACTAAAAGTCAGGACACAGAACCTATTGAGGTAAGCTCAGAATTGGCTTTGGCAAATGTAGCATCAGATAAAACTACTAATCCAGAAGAATCAACGGTAAACAATAATTCTGCCTATATTCCCAAAAATCAGAATTTTAATAATCTATTTCTTGAAACAACTAAAAAACATCTGGATTCCCAAGAAAGATATACTATTGAAAAAATCCACTGGAAGCCATCATTTTTAATTCATCCTCATTGGAACTCTGTACAAGTCCAAGTCACAGATGAATATCCCCTAAAACTATCTTATCTCAAACAATTACAGCAACAGGATAGGGAACTATTTGATCGATTGGAAGCAACTTCAGATAGTAGCTATCTCTCTTTAGTAGAGTCTTGTAATCTAGCTGGTATTCCTACTATTGCTATTCCCTATCTGCTGCTCAAAAATCACCAGCCAATTATTCCCCAACTTTATGATGCTTGGCAAGAGGAACAGCAGGGGATTATTCTCTTAGAAGACCGCTCTCAATGGCAGTTACTGCATCAAATTTGGTCGCAACAAGACTTAGATTTATTACAACTTTTATGGTCTTTAGATGAGATAGTAAAGCTATGGGTGCCTCTATCTCAAATTGGCTGTGCTACTAGTTTACTTGTGAAAACCAATTTACTTTTAGACGAAGATCAATCCTTTTGCTTACAACAACTGTACATGGACAATCTTGATGAACCGCCACAGCTTAGTGACTTGGCTACAAAGTTAAACTACTGGCTAAGTCACTCTCCTCAAACTTATTACGAACAATTAAGCCCAATTCTCGAAAAAACTATTGCAGGAACTATCCAAACCATCGAGCAACTGCGAGAACAGATGCAACAATTAGTCGCACCACCACCCGAAGAATCTGATCCTGAGATAGAAAACGAACAAATTGAATTTGATGATGTCGAAGCAGAGCGAAGTTCCTTTGACTATGAGGAAGACTCCCAGTCAGGAACTCTTTCTAATCAGGATGTTTACGACTTTATGGTTGATAATGAATTGTACAACTTAGACTTATTTTCCATCGATCATGAATTAGAAGATACCAACGGGATTTACGATAGTTTTGTGGCTGACAGTGACAGCGATGAGCAAGCTACTGCCTTGTTGCCCATGGATATAGAAAAAATAGACCATGCCAGTTGCACTGATATTGGAGCACAAAGAGATCACAACGAGGACTTTTTTGGTACTAGAACTAGAGTCTCCATCTACGAGAACTCCAACACTACAAGATGCCAAGTCCGTAATTTATATATTGTATGCGATGGGATGGGGGGGCATGCAGCAGGAGAAGTAGCCAGTTCTATGGCTGTCGAAAGCCTACAACAATACTTTGAAACCCATTGGCAAGATGAATTTCCTGATGAAGCAACGATTCGAGATAGTATCTTGCTTGCCAACCAAACTTTGTGTGATATCAATAGCAATAATGCTCGTTCTGGTAGTGGGAGAATGGGAACCACTTTGGTTATGGCTTTAATTCAAGATACCAAATTAGCAATCGCTCATGTAGGAGACAGTCGAATTTATCGAGTTACTAAAAGACAAGGTTTACAACAACTGACAGTAGATCATGAAGTGGGTCAAAGAGAAATTAATCGTGGGGTAGAACCAGAAATTGCCTATGGTCGTCCCGATGCCTATCAACTAACTCAAGCCTTGGGACCCAGAGATAGTAGACATCTCAGACCCAGTATTGAATTTTTAGACATAGATGAAGATTGTTTATTACTTCTTTGTTCCGACGGACTTTCGGACAATCAATTATTGGAAAACCATGGAGAATCTTATTTAAAACCTCTAATTAGTTCTAGTGCTAATCTCGAATCTGGTCTGTCAGAAGTGATAAATTTTGCTAATAATTATAATGGGCATGATAACATAACTGCGATCGCAGTTAGAGTTAAGCTAAAACCCCGTTATTAATTTCTCAGAAGAAAGTACTAAACCTTCGCTCAAGAAAGAGGATGCAAAAAATGATGGGCATTATATTTGAAGTATTAGGACGATTTAACTTTCCTCATGGTCAATCTTACCCTTTTAGAACCCCAGACCAATCGACCTCTACAAAATTGGCAATTTACGGAACAGTCTCGGATTCAAATTGGTCGTGCTCTAAATAACGATGTTGTTTTAAAAGGCTATTTTCAGGTCTCGCGGAAGCATCTAGAGATAATTCAAGTTGAAGAACAATGGCAATTAGTTAATTATGGAACTAATGGCACTCTAGTTAATGAAAGTTTTGTCCAGGAAAAGATTCTTGAGGAGGGAGATCTAATTCGTCTGGCAGAAAATGGACCTTTATTTCGCTTTGAGCTCAAGGTTCGATTAGATAATGATTCTTGCGATTCGACAAATTCTTTGTCACTAGATAAAACTCAGTGCGATCACCATAATAATCCCCCCAATAGTGTTTTTTGTATTCATTGTGGTCAGCCTATTGTAGACGAAGAAAAATTAATTGGTTCTTATCAAATTCTTAAAACTCTTGGTAAAGGAGGAATGGGAATTACTTATTTAGTTTTAGACCGCAAAAATGCCCAACAAGGTAAACGTTCCTTATCGGTTTTAAAAGAAATGAAAGCAGATATGGTTCGGGTATCTAAAGCTAGAGAATTGTTTGAACGGGAAGCTAGGATTCTTAAATCCCTTAATCATCCCAATATTCCCAAATACTATGATTTTTTTGTGGAAAATGACCGTAAATATTTGGTTATGGAGTTAATTCATGGTCAAAATTTAGAAAATTTTACTCGTCAAAGGGGTGCAATCAACAGCACCAGAGTCATCAAATGGATGATTCAAGTGTGTGATGTTTTAGACTATCTCCATAATCTGGAACCATCTTTGGTACATCGGGATATTAAACCAGCTAATCTAATTCTCAGAAATCTGGATGGTAATCTGATGTTACTTGACTTTGGTGCCGTTAAAGAGTTGGGAACATCTTTAGATACCAGGATCGGGGTAGAAGGCTATAGCGCACCAGAACAATACAGTGGTAAGCCTTGTATCCAATCTGACATTTATGCCGTAGGCAGTACTATGGTTTTCTTGTTAACAGGTAAAACTCCTATGCAATATTACCGTTACAAAAAAAATAAATATGAAATTGAAACTGAGCATATCCCCGATCTGTCTCCAGAATTAGGAGCTATTATCAAAAAATGCTGTGAGCCAGACCCAAGAGATCGCTACCAAAGTGCTAAGGAATTAAAGGAAAGTTTAAAAAGTTGTCTCTAAAAATCTATTCTTCCCAGTCTTCTACCAACAAAAGTTCCCTAATTGGGTCTTTTACCGAAAAATCAAATTCCATTAGTTCATTTTTCCAGTATTTCCAATCATTACCTAGTAGTAGAGCAATTTTACTGATACTATCTTCTGGCTTGACAATGTCTGACTCTACTAGGGAAGATATCTTACGCTGTAGCTTCACCATCGGATGCAAGGTTTGTTTCTCCATGAATTTAATACTTAATAGATAATTAAAAAAGGTACTAAAGGATTGGTTTTTGTCTCTCCATTCCCAATAGAGCTAATAAAGGAGATTTATTTGAGGATTAAAGTACAATTGCCCTAGCTCGTAATTGTACTTGATTGATCCTTGCATAATACTTTTATGTCTCTTGACCAATTGTATTTTTTTGATGATAAATCTTCGATAAGATTAAGACTGTATATAGGTAATAATTGTCCATTAAGCAATTTATTACTATGCAAAATACAGTTGCACTTGGTTAAAATCTATTGAAATTAAGTTATTAAATATTTAACTTGCTTCAATTAAGACTGGGTTCGGAAGATATGTCAAAAGAATCAATTAGGTATTAGGATGGATGGGGAGATAATAATACTTGTAACTTAATTCAGTCCTTTTGGCAAGTATTTAAGGCAATAAGTAGGGTAAACACTCCATTAAGGTAGGGAAAGCCGACTAAAAATCATAATAATATGACTCATAAGATTGTTTCTCTGATCGGTTTTTTGACAGTCACAGCTCTGTCTGCTCCAGTAATTGCACTGAATTATTCTACTGGAGAAGCGGGAATTAATGCCCATCGTCTTCATCAGTTGCCCTACAATTTACTAGGGCGCAAGATTGGTATAGGTCAGGTAGAAATAGGCAGACCAGGCAAATTTGGCATTGATAAATCAGGAAATAGCGCAGCCAAAATACTACCCCAAAGAGTTTTCTTCCGTAATAAAGTAGCGATCCCCAACGATCATGTAGATAATCATGCGGTAATGGTAGCTGGAGTGATGATTAGTGATGATAAGCATTTGCGAGGAGTTGCTCCAGAAGCTAAATTATTTGCCAGTGCAGTAGGTTCGATCACTGAAGGTGGTCAGCCTCATGAATGTTTGGCTACTCAGCACGTTGCTTCCCAAAATGGCGGAGATATAAGAGCAATTAATTTTAGTTTTGGCGAATCTTTAGAAAGAGACTCCAGGGAAGATCCTACTCTCAATGGCAAAGCTTTACTGACTGAATGTATTGACTGGTCGGCTAGAGTCCATAATGTCCTCTATGTAGTGGCAGGAAATCAAGGAAAAGGGGGAATTCCCATTCCTACAGATAATTTTAATGGCATTACCACCGCTTACACTGCTAAACGCCAAGGTAAATTCAATAAAGTAGATTTTGCTAATCTTAGTGCTTTACCTTTGGGAATTGGTAGCAGTGTAATCAAAAAAGAAATTAATTTAGGCGATCGCAGAGCTGTTAGTTTACTGGCTCCTGGCAGTCAAATCTCTGTCTATAATCGGGAAGGAAAGGTAGAAAAAGTCAGTGGCACAAGTTTTGCAGCACCTCATATTACCGCTTCTGTGGCTCTGTTACAGGAATATGGCGATCGCAAATTGAGTAAGAAGATGCCTAATTGGACTTTGGACAGTCGCCGTCACCAAGTAATGAAAGCAGTCTTACTTAATTCTGCCGATAAAATCGAAGACCAAGGGGATGGACTATTTCTGGGTATGGAGCGCACTCTACTGAGTGAGAAAAATTATACTTGGCTAGATTCAGATGCTTATACTAATCCCCGCATTCCTCTCGATATTCAAATGGGGACAGGACAACTTAATGTATTTCGAGCTTATCAACAATTTCAGGGGGGAGAAAGCTCCCCTGACAACTTTGTTCCCCCAATTGGCTGGGATTATGGAGAAATAGCAGTCAATACTTATCAAGACTACTATTTAGAATTTCCCCTACAAGAAAGTAGTCATGTAGCTATTACTTTGACTTGGGATCGCTTAGTAGAGCTTAATGACACTAATAGTAATGGAAAATATGATCTTGATGAAACTTTCCGCGATCGGGGTTTAAATAATCTCGATCTCTATCTTATGCCGGCAGATGCAGAAAGTAATTTAAGAAATACTTGTTCTTCTTTGAGTCGAGAAGACAGTGTGGAGCATATTTTTTGCCCAGTACCTGTGACAGGATACTATAAAATCCGAGTGTATCATCGTCATCAATTTAATAAACCAATACAATCTTATGGTTTAGCTTGGCAAACAGTAATAAGGAGTGAGTGATGAGTAATGAGTGAAAGTTTATTTATTATTTATTCCTTTTAGTGACTACCATTTTAAAGGAAGCAGGGGGAGCTATAGTAATACCTCGACGTACTGGTGACATTAGACGTTTACTGACTAATTCTAATTCAAAGCGTTGTAAAATTGTAGCGGTAACTAGTTTCATTTCTAATAATGCTAAAGCTGAACCCAAACAGCGACGATTACCACCACCGAAAGGCATATATTCATAAGGAGAGTAAATTCTTTCTAAAAATCTTTCTGGCTTAAATTGTTTGGGATCAGGATATAAATCTTCTCGATGATGGAGAGAATAAATAGAAGCTAATATCCAAGTTCTAGGTTCAATAGTATGTCCCATAAGGGATATTGGTTTAGTAATAATACGTCCAAAAGCAGCAGAAGCAATGGGATAAATTCTGAGAGTCTCTGAAATTACAGCATCTAAATAAGGCAAGTTATTAATTGCTATATGATCGGGATTTTCTCCTAAAGAAGCTAATTCTAAAAGCAATTTTTCTTTGACTTCTGGCAGATAATGAGTCCAATAGAAAAGCCAGCCTAAAGCTGAAGCGGTAGTTTCATGTCCTGCAAATAATAAAGTTATTAATTGATCGTGTAACTCTTCATTAGTTAAGCTCTCTCCGTTTTCATCTTTGGCAGATATTAATAAACTAAAAATATCTCTACTATCTAACTTTCCTGAAGCTAATAAATCTCTTCTTTCTTGTATTTCCGAGTAAATTAATTGGCGTATTTCTGATTTTAATCGAACAAACCGACCCCAAGGACTGAACTTACCCCAATCTTTTTGCAGACTAGGAAAAAATATTAAAAGGGAACTAAAGGGATTATTAAATGTTTCTAGAAGCTGAGTTAATAAAACTCTTAATCGCTCATATTTTTCTGCTGAATCAATGCCTAATACTACATTGAAAATGACTCTTAAAGTTATTTCTTGCATAGGAGGACGAACTTTAAAAGGTTTATCGGTCTGCCATGTATTGCATATTTTATTAGTTATAGATACTATTTCATTGCTAGATTCTTGTAAAGATTCGCCATGAAAAGAAGGCATTAATAAACGTCGGCGATTTTTATGGGTTTTCCCATCTAATAGTATTAAAGAATGATTTCCTAGTAAAAAATTCAACCCTTTATTACCTATACCCACATCAAATTTATCTGGAGAAGTAGTAAAAATATCTTCTATTGCTTGAGGATTACTAGTCATAATAGTTGGGGGAGCATCTTTAAATTTAACTTGATAAAAATCCCCATATTTTTTATTCCGTTCTTCCATCAATTGCAGAGGACGCAAAACAAAATTAATTCGGCGAATAGTTCTACGTAATCCAGCCGTACTTTGAACTGTTGGAATATTTTGCATGACTATAAGCTTTGATTATTGCAACTAGATTAATTGTAGCGAACAGAAATAAATGTTGACTTGTCTATTAATTAAACTATAAATGTATAAAATGTTACTACTCTATTTTATGGATGATACTCGGATAAGATAATATTTATATTAGCGGTATCTAAAAATAAATTTTTTCTAACGATCAGATTTATAATTTTAAAAATCTAATATTTGTTAAATTATTAATATCTAGTTATCGTGTAAATATTCTCTTTGTTCTGCCACAAATTTTGAAATACCTTCAATTTCAATTATCCATTCTCGGCTATATTTACAAATAATCTCCCCTCTTAAACCTAACTGAATTGCTCGACGCTCTAATCTTCCTCCTTTAGGAGTACGATCTGGATACCATTGTAAACGTACATTAGATTTTGCTACTGCTTTTTGCCAATCTTTGTCATTCTAGATAATTTAAAATCTCTACCAAAATAATTATTTTTAGCCGCAAAATTTCTTATAGATAGTCGATAAGCTTGATAAACAATGACTGATTCTGCGTCATATTGAGCTAAGATAACTTTACCTGCTTGGGGTAGGTTGGTTTTGGATTATAAGTAAGGTTTTGTTGTTAGTTTCATAATCAAAAATTATGGTAATAATTATTTTTAGTATGAAAAGAAAATGATTTCATAATTACTGTTACCTAATGAAAAAAGAGGGCAAAAATTTTTACCCTCTTTTCTATTAGATTTGACTGAGTAAAGTCTTTTTTAGGTGAATCGCTTTATCCACAATTCCTATTAAAGTGGTGCAACTTCGATAATAACAGTAGCAGTTACTTCTGGATGCAATTTAACTTCTACTTCGTAGATACCAGTAGTACCGATATCGGGAACAGTAATTCCTCTTTTATCTACTTCTTGTCCAGTTTGCTGTTTAATAACATCTGCTACTTCTTGAGTGGTAACTGTACCAAAAATAGCATTTCCCTCTCCCACTTGCTTGCGGATAACCAAGCGACCAATGGTTTTGAGTGCGGTTTTTCTGGATTCTGCCTCTTGTTTCTCTGCTAGTTTTCTGAGTCTTTCTTTTTCTCTTCTTTGTTCTACTTGCTTGATGATTCCACGAGTTGCAATAACAGCTTTACCTTGAGGAATCAAGTAGTTACGTGCGTAACCAGGTGCAACTTCTACTAAATCACCATTTTTACCTAATTTAGAAATATTGTCGCTTAAAACGACAGAAACTCGCTTTGCCATGTTGGTCTCCTTATTTGCAACTAACTATAGAGTTGAAGTTAAAAGTTTAACTATATTTTTAGCACTCAGAACTTCCCATTATACCAGATCAAATGTTAGCGATTCATTGTGCTGATGTACTATTCAGAGACACAGTGGATAATTAGAGGACAAACTTCTTGAGGGTTTGATTTGGGATGAGGATTATTTGTCCAAGCAATACGGTATTCTTCTAATTCCTCTTTAAACAATGTCATTTGTTTAATTTGGATCTCGATTTGTTCGATTTTTTGATTCAATAGGCTTTGTACTAGAGCGCAAGGTTTTTCGCCTCTGTCTCGTACATCGAGAATTTGTCTAATTTCTGCTAGAGAAAATCCCAGAATTTGAGCTTTTTTAATAAATTCTACTTGTTGGCTGGCATCAAAACTATAGTAACGATAGCCATTATTCCCTCTTTGTACTGGTTGTAGTAAACTCAAATCACTGTAATAACGTAAAGTACCAACAGTAACACCTGTTTTTTTGGCTAATTCTCCAATTTTAAGCAGACTAGCATTTTTCATGACTCTTAAGTGATTAAGTTGGGTGTTAGTAGTTAATACTTGGTTTTACTGAAGATAAACCACCATAATTCAGCCCCTATCAAACCTAAACCTGCTGTCAAAACCATAAGTTTTAATCCTAAAGGCTGTTCTATTTTCTGAAACTGTCTTGTTGGTTTAGTCTCAATTACTTTTTTGGCTAACACACTATTAGTAGTTATTGCTAAAAACAATCCTAATCCCATAATAGTTATATAAATCTTGGTTTTATTTAACATCTGACTTTAAATAAAGATAAAGTTATAGTCTTTATGTTTTTGGCTGAAAATTACGCAGACGGAGGGCATTATTTACTACTGAAACTGAACTAAATGCCATTGCTCCTCCAGCAATAATTGGATTAAGTAACCAACCAAAAAAAGGAAACAGAATTCCTGCTGCAATGGGAATACCTAAGACATTGTAAATAAAAGCAAAAAAGAGATTTTGACGAATATTACGAATCGTTGCTTTACTTAATTGTATTGCGGTAACAATGTCTTGTAGTTCTCCTGAAATCAAGGTGATATCACTAGCTGCGATCGCGATATCTGTGCCTGTACCAATGGCAATTCCTACATCAGCTTGAGCCAAAGCAGGAGCATCATTAATACCATCTCCTACCATGGCAACAATTTTGCCTTGTCGTTGTAAGGCTTTTACTTTGGCGGCTTTTCGATCAGGACGTACTTCTGCTGCTACTTTTACTATACCAACTTGACGCGCGATCGCGTCTGCGGTTTTTTGATTATCTCCTGTCAACATTACCACTTCTAAATCTAAGTTACGTAATGCTTTCACAGCAGCAGCAGAGGTGGGTTTAATGCTGTCAGCAATGGCTATAATTCCTTCTAATTCTGCATCTACAGCTATAAAAACTACGCTTTTGCCCTCTCCTTCCCACATATCTTTGTATTCTTGTAGATTCTGGGTTAAAATGCCCAATTCAGACATCCAGCGTTGAGTCCCAATTTGTACCAAGCGGTCTGAAACTACGCCTTGTACACCACTTCCTGCGATCGCTATAAAGTCTGTAGCTTCTCCTAGTTCAATTTTTTGAGACTGAGCATATCGTACTATTGCGCTCCCTATAGGATGTTCGGAATTAGTTTCTACTGTTGCTACCAAACGCAATAGTTTAAGTTCCATAGCATTGGTAATCCCGCTTATCGTAGCGTAATTAGTAACTGTCGGTTTGCCTTCGGTAATTGTGCCAGTTTTATCCAGGACAATAGTTTGAATTTTATGTGCTAATTCTAAACTCTCTGCATCCTTAATTAAAATTCCGTTTTCTGCACCTTTCCCCGTCCCCACCATCACAGAAGTGGGAGTGGCTAAACCCAAAGCACAAGGACAAGCAATGATTAATACTCCCACAGTAGTAATTAGTGCCAGGGAAATATTACCCATAATAGTAAACCACAACACAAAAGTCGCGATCGCGATCGCCATTACTACAGGTACAAACCAACCAGTTACCTGGTCAGCTAATCTTTGAATTGGTGCTTTGGAGCCTTGAGCATCTTGAACTAGTTTTACTATCTGCGCCAGTACTGTATCTTTGCCGACTCTAGTAGCTTTAAATTTAAAACTACCTGTTTTATTAATAGTCGCACCAATAACTTCATCCCCTGGCTGTTTGGTGACGGGTAGGCTTTCTCCTGTTACCATCCCTTCATCGATAGTAGAATTCCCACTAATTATTTCCCCATCTACAGGGATTTTTTCACCAGGACGAACTAAAATTATGTCGTTAATTTGTACTTCTTTAATGGGAATAGCTATTTCTTCTCCATCGCGAATAACAGTAGCGTCTTTGGGTTGTAAGCCTATAAGTTGGCGAATTGCCTCTGAAGTTTGTCCCTTAGCACGATGCTCAAACCACTGTCCTAAAAGAATTAAAGTAATAACCACAGCAGCAGTTTCATAATATACTTCTGGCATTAAACCCTGATTGAGAAAGAAGTCAGGAAAAACAGTAGCAAATAGAGAATAAAAGAAGGCTGCACTTGTCCCTAATGCAATCAGAGTATCCATCGTAGCAGCATGACGTTTAAAAGCTTTCCACCCACCGATATAGAATCTGTAGCCACACCAAAACTGTATAGGAGCAGTCAAAATTAGTTGTAGCCAAGGGTTATGCAACCATTGAGGGATAAAAGGCAATTTTAACCCTGTCATCATTGGTAGAGAACCAATGATCAGGATGATGCTAATGATGCCACCGACAATGATTTTGCGAATTAAATCCTGAGATTCTGCCTTACGAATTTCTTTTTCTCGATCATCTTCTCCAATCATCATCTCCTGGGACTGGAGTAAATAAGCTGAGTAACCCGCTGATTCTACTGCTTCTTGGATATCTGTAATCCTTGTATCACGAGGATTATATTTAACAGTAGCTTGTTCTATTCCAAAATTAACATTACATTCTACTACCCCAGGTACAGCAAGAATTGCCGATTCAATAGTGTTAGCGCAACCAGCACAACTCATTCCCCTGAGTTTTAGATTAATATTTTCTGTATTCGTTAGGGTCTCCATTTTTGCATAACTACTTAATTTTATTCAGGACTATAACCAGCAGCTACGATTGCTTCTTTAATAGATATTTTAGATACTTGAGTTTCTACAATTACTTGTTTAGTTTCAGTATCCGCTTTAACCACAGCTTGGGAATCTACTTCTAGAATTGCTTTGGTAATGTTTTCAGCACAAGCATTACAAGCCATATCAGGAACTTTTAGTTGTAGAGTCATGATTTTTATGGGGTTAGGTTCTATAAACAGGATAAACTCTAGACCCAACTAGAGAGTCAAGTAATATTATCTGAAGGGAGCAATCGGAAAAAGTTGGTTTCGTCTAGAGCGGTCGCCAAGGTTAGAGAAGACTTTGAAGTTTAGAGATGTTTTGGGGTTAAACAAAGTAGCCAGAATTTAAAAATAGTAAAATTAGCAGAATTTTAAACATCAAAATTCTACCGAATAATTTATATTCGGGTAGCACCGATAACTACTACTGTGACTAATATTTTCCTCTTACTAATTAGGATTAATTGTAAAGAAATTTTTCATTTCCCTAGCTCTTCACGTTACGTCACCCCCTATCTTAAAGGTACAGAGAAGTAGAAGAAACGAAAACATCATGTATAGCATTGGAGAATATGCTCGTATCGCTCAAGTTTCCAAGCGATTGCTACGTTACTACGATGAAATTGGTTTGTTTCAACCAATCCAAATCGATCGCGAAAGCGGACATCGTTACTATAGTGCGAGTCAACTGCCAGAACTCAATCGCATTTTGGCATTAAAAGATTTAGGGTTATCGCTAAATCAAATTCAAAGGTTTGTCCGAGACAATATCTCTCCCACAGAAATTCAGGGGATGTTATCTCTAAAAAAAGCGGAGTTGGAACAGCAGGTATTATCCGAACTTCAACGCATTCGCACTATTGAATCCCGCCTCAAGCAAATTCAAGATCGGGATAGCTTAGTAAAAGATGTGATAGTCAAACAAGTTCCTCAGCAAAGACTGATCGGAATACGTAAGGTCTTACCAACAAATAATTCAGGAGAGAATCTTTTCAGGTCTGTGATGCATGCGCTTCCTGGGAAGAATAATAGCATCTATGGAGCGATGACAGTTGTTGTTCACGGGGATGGAGTAACAAGCGATCGCACCGATCTTGAACTGGGACGGTTGCTACATAAAACCAATTATGCCCCCCTCACCACCTATGACGGTCTGACCCTGGATACGCGATCGCTGCCTGAAGCAACAATGGCAACATTGATTCCTCCAACAGACTGCTGTGCCAGACTTCTGGGTCACAACGCGATTGGTGAATGGGTTGAAGCCAATCATTATGCTTTTGCTGGTCCTGTGAGGTTAGTTTTTCTGGAATTGCCCAAACATCCAGAGGATTCAGACTTTGTAACGGAAATTCAATTCCCGATCCGCAAGCGAGAAGTAGAGCTTAACTTGCTGTCAACAAATTAGCGCTCTTATCAGCAAGGAGTAGATATTAATGTCGAGATCGTTAAACTCATCGATATCGTTCAAAAACAGCAGTACGAAAATGATTTCTAACCACAAACCCATCGGAATGGATATCAAAGCTTTGCTTTCCACAGTATGGATATTTGTACTGTTTAATATGATTTTCCGAGATCTTCATGAGTTTGGTAGACCTGGGTTTCTAAAAGAAATTATGACAGGAACTGTAAACGGCGTTCAAATAACTGAAGGACTTTTGTTGATAGGCGGAATCATGGTGGAAATTCCGATTTCTATGGTTCTCCTGTCTCGGATATTGAAGTATAGAATAAATCGCTGGGCAAACATCATCGCAGGTGCAATAACGATTGTGCTTGTTATCAATAATGGAGCGAGAGATCTTGATGATGTATTTTTTGCAACTATAGAAGTTCTTTCTCTGTCATTGATTGTCTGGTGTGCATGGAAGTGGCACAAATAAGAATTATCAGCAAATTTTGGATAAAAAATACATGAAAAAATATAAGGAGAGATATGATGAGTTCAGTTAAATTTTGGGACAAAATCGCAGATAAGTATTCAAAAGAACCTATTGCTGATGAAGCAGCTTACCAGAAAAAATTGCAGGTCACGCAAGAATACTTAAAACCCCATATGGAAGTATTAGAGTTTGGTTGTGGAACTGGAAGTACTGCTATTATTCACGCTCCCTATGTTAAACATATTCGCGCAATAGATTTTTCGTCAAAAATGATTGAAATTGCCAGAAGTAAAGCAGATGCACAAAATATCAAAAATATTACTTTTGAACAATTAACTATCGATAAATTAAAGCTTTCCGATAATAGTTTAGATGTTGTTTTAGGTCTGAGTATTTTACATTTATTAGAAGACAAACAAGCTGTAATTAATAAAGTCTATAAGATGCTGAAACCAGGAGGAGTTTTTGTCACTAGTACGGCATGTCTTGGAGATAGTATGAAATGGTTTAAGTATATTGCACCGATTGGAATATTCTTTAGTTTGATACCCTTAGTAAAGGTTTTTACTGTCAAGGAATTAGAGAAAAGTTTAACTGATGCTGGTTTTAAAATTGACTACCAATGGCAACCGGATAAAATCACGAACAAAGGAGTGTTTAAATTAAAAGCGGTTTTTATTGTGGCGAAAAAAAGCTGAGTAAAACCTCAGAAATCTATCTATGAGGTAGGTAATAGTATATCTCCAAGCTGAAGGAATCGAACAATTAGAGTCCTATTTAGCACGCGAGGTAAGAACGTTTGTCAACCCAGGTTGTGACTACACAAAATCAACTTGCTATTATTGTGATTCAGGCTTTTCCACACGTACCAGAAAATTGCTAACATCGTTACAACTTCCATCGATGCAAAAAACATGTAGGAGAGCGGTGTATCATTTCCCACTGCTGTGGCGTTTTATGAGCGTCATTCTGCCGAGATTGAACTAAATTTTACTGAAGCTACAACATAGCACAGGCTATTATTTATCTGGCAAACAGAGAGAAATACTTAAAATCAGCAACACAGAAGCAGAAAGTGTCTCAGAAAAAGTTGTCATTATCCTATGAGATTATCCATGAAAGCAATTGTCTTAACAAAATATGGTTCATCAGGAGTTCTTCAGCTTCAAGAAGTAGCCAAACCCATACCTAAAGATAACGAGGTTTTGGTTAAAATCCATGCTACATCTATCAATGACTGGGACTGGTGTTTAATGAGGGGAACTCCATTTTACATCCGCTTGCTATGCGGGCTTTTCAAGCCAAAAGTCCAAATACCTGGGGTCGATATAGCTGGAGAGGTGGTGGCAATTGGCAAAAATGTTAGTCAGCTAAAGCCTGGCGATCGAGTTTATGGAGATCTATCCGAAAATGGTTTTGGTGGTTTTGCGGAATATGTTTGCGCTCCTGTAACTACCTTAGCTTTGATGCCTAAAAATATGTCCTATATTGATGCAGCAGCCATACCTCATGCAGCGATGTTAGCCTTACAGGGTCTACGGGACTTAGGAAAAATTCAGCCAGGACAAAAGCTTTTAATCAACGGTGCTGGTGGGGGTGTTGGTACTCTGGGAGTACAAATTGCCAAAGCGATAGTGGGGGGCTCAGATCTTGCACCTCATGAGACAAAGTTCAAAACCTCTCTCATTTAACCACGGTATAACTATCTGTAATTGAGTTAAAAGAGAAAGAAATAAAACATGGGGTAAAAGTAGAATTAATGCTTGTTGTGCTGAATCAAACCAATCTAAATTATTCTGATTGCCTAAGTGTAAATAAACCCAGTACGCTAATAAATAAGAAATAAAAGAAAGAATTAACCAACGATAAACACCAAGTAAAATTTTTTGCCCAAAACGATGAAGACTAAAACGATGTTTGACGGTTTTAAAGAATCCCTCAATTTGCCATCTACGCCGGGATGGCGACCTTATTGATTAATTCTACTTAACTCAAGCTGGATAACTGCTTTTTGAGGTCGCCATTCCCGCCCCACCGAGCAATGGTTTTACCTTTCATGGGTTTAGTAGAAATCACAAAACGTTGAACTCTTTTTCCATCTCGTTTTAACCACACCCATGATAAAAAAACAGGAAGATCTAAATCATTTAAATAAACTTGTTGCCCACGAGTTTTAATTTCGGAGACGAAACCGTCCATCTTGAAGGGTTCTAGTTTTAGCAATACCCAGAATACCATGATGATTAAGGTGATTTCTAAAAAAGAATATACCACCTTTAAAAAGGTAAAACTAATGCTGCGTAACTAGATCCATCTATAAAAGGTGGTATATTCTTTCCGGGAAAAGGCCTAAAAGAATCTTCCCGAATTTGATTAATTAAATTAATCGTGCCAAAAGCAGTGTCCCCTGGTTGACTGACAAAAGTCCTAAAACCCTTATTATGTATGGTTTTTACTATTTACTCTTTTTTAGGCGATCGCAGACCTTAATTAGCTCAATTGTGAAGTCACTCTAACCCTTGCCAGAAGTAAGTTTTGACAAACTCAACCTGGAATCTTTGAAAGGCTGATTACATAAAGGTTATAAAAGTTTTGTCAGTCAACCAGGCAGTGTCCCCTAAAACATAAATACGAAAAGATTGAGTAAGAATCTTCGGTAAAGTCTTCAAGAATTTTTGTGCTAATTGTGATGGAGATGGAGTATCTTTACCTCGATAAACCCGAAAACTCCACGGAAACCGACTTTCTCCAAGCACTAAATACATAACTACAATATGTAAACCTTTTTTATGATGATAGACCCTAACCAAATCTTGAAACTGAGGAAATTGACCGACTTTTTCGAGTGTAGTTAAATCAAGCATAACTTGGAGAGTAGGTTTTCGACCTCTGGGTCTTTGAGAGAGAATCAGATTCAGGATAGTTGAGCGAACAGTACGAATCAGAGAACGAGTAGACCATTTATAATGATTGAGAAAACGGCTAATTGCACTTTCAGATTTAGTCAAACAATGGTGAGGGAGAGAATGTCCTTGCCCTTGAAGAAATAAAGCTAAGATAGATTCCAAGGTTTCTTGTTGATACATAGTGGGCATTAATTGTTTCAACGTCGAGAGTAATTCTTCAGCTTGGGGTAAGATCTGATTCATCCAGTGAGTTCTCCATTTTTACTAACGTTATTGGTATAGTTCTCGGCTCGAGACATAGTTGGGGATGGGTCACAGCTAGAAGCTTAAAGATAATGATAATCATGCTCCAGAGGTGGAGAGACTACCTACGGCAGTCTCTCCCTTAATTTCCATGAAGAGAGAGGGTTGTGCGTCGCACAACCCTCTCTTCCTCGTCCCACCCATATGATTATCATTTTCATAAAAACTCATTGTTTCAATTGTGAAGTATATCGTGTCCTAAATGCTTTTGAAGCATATCGTGACCGTTTGTTTCAACCAATGCGCTAAAAATGGCTAGATGCCTTTTTCTAGGAAGGTTTTATTCAGAGCTATGAGCTTATTTATCTACGTTTTCTAGAGGCATAGAATTTGGGCTTAAATTGAGCTATTAGCTCATAGATAAATTCCCTCATGAGAAAGACATCAGCCATTTTGGGACAATGTTGTTTCCCACTTTGCGCACGTCAAAATGTAATATATTAATATTACTGAATTGGGGTCAGAAGCGCGATCGCCAAAACACCCCAAACTATACTACAAAGCATATGACAACTTGACGTGCGGAAAGTGGATTGTTTTCAGAAAGGCCAACTTATGGTTCAAATCACACAAGCTTTCAGAGCAAGTCGCACGATTTGGACCAAAACGAATCAAGACTCACCGTTCGCTCATTAAGCTATTGAAGGGCTAAAAGAAAGTTGGTTAGATTTATATAGTAATGAAAAAACATTTGGTCCTCGGGTTGAATAAATTCTCCTTGCTTTCTTGTTTTTATTAATCTTTGATACTAGTTCTCTTGTTTCAATAGAGAACTAGCCGTTATCCCCTCTAAACAATAACTTCAGCTCTCACTACTCATATCAACTTTTCTTGGTGCAAGATCTGAGTAGAACTAGACCACGTTTTTATTCTGGTCAAGCCAGAAGCAAGGGTAGCGGATTTACTAATTGCCAAAGGGTTTGAAGAAGGAACTCGAAATATTCATCCAGGTCAAGGTACTTCTAACCGTCGCTTTTTTTTCAGTAAGGTCATGCTTGAGTTTATCTGGGTTCGCGATGTAGCAGAAGCTGAGAATGGTGCTGATCGAGATTTGCTGTTTCCAGAAAGCTTTCCCCGAGCAGCGATCGCTCCTGGGGAAAGGTCGTAGATTTTCGACCAGAAATTCCTTTGATTATGTACTGGTACTCACGGTTCGCTCATTTTAAAATTAGTTAGAAAAATTGGTCACGAAATACGAGGGTTGTAGGGTTTTTTGATTTGGCGATCGCGCATTATTTATTGCGATCGCCAGAAACGACCGATTTAGCTAATCCATATATAGTGTTCATAAAACTAAAATGCACTATATGTAGTGTAAATTCAATTTTAGAAACCGCTCAAAAAATGAGCGAACCGTGAGTCATCTATGACAGTTAAGTATAACCTCGCTTCAAGGATAATCTGATTCAAGAGACAATTGGGATTTTCAAACGGCATTAACTTAGAAGATTGAGTTTTTTAAAGAACTGCTGGCTCGAGCATTCTGAATGTGACCAATTATCGAACTAGACCTAGCGTGTATTCCCGCTAGGTGCGAGCTTATCTGACAAAACCTGCCCTAAGGTTAGAGTAGGCTCATCATCTTCGGCTGGGTCATAATCAGAGCAGCTCGCAAAAATCAAACCCACCAGTTGCTCTAGAATCCTCTCGTTGACTCCTGAATGTTGAATAGTTAGAGATATTGTACTTCAGACTGAGAAAGGGAGTTAGAAGAGGAGCTTCTAATCTCTACTCTTACCGCTTTTGGTATATTCCCAGAGAAGACAGCTTGATGAGTTGGCTAGTACCCTCAATAGGTAAGGATTCTTTTTTTCCAATGACAAGAATTCCTTTTGATACTAGCCGATGGAGAAGGCCTTGTAAGATTTCCTGCTGCAAAATGGGCTCAAAGTAGGTGAAGACGAGATTACGACAAAGTATGAGGTGAAATAAGCCATCTGGCATCTGTTTTCGGATGTCAGATGACTCAAACTGGATTCCCTCTTGAAAGACAGATTTGAGACAATATTGTTGATTGAGATCAAAGGCTTGGGCTATCCAGAGTTGGGGGAGTTCTTTGAGTGTTCCTTGGGGATAACAGCCGCGCCTAGCCCTTGACAATAGATACTCGTCGATATCGGTGGCCAGGATATGTAAAGGTAAAAACAATTTTTGACTAGACAAACGGAAATGCTCGATGAGCTTGAGGGTATAAACTTCTTCTCCAGAAGCACAACCAGCACACCAGCAACAAATACTGCTGTCTCTTCTCTCTTGTCCTAACTGCATTAGGGTTGGCAGAGCCTGACATAATTGCTCGAAAACTATCGCATCTCGATAGAAACGAGAGATAGTAATCCGACAGCAAGCATCTACTACCGACCACTCCTCAGGATGGTCGAATAAATAGGTTCTATAGCTGGCAAAGTTTTCTAGCCCCAGTTTAAGGAAATGATTCTTTAATCGCCGACAGACTTGTCGCCGCACTCGCCGAAATCCCGACCAGCGCAAGTGCAATTGAGGCAAGATTTGCTGTAAGAAGCTAACACAATCGGGGTCAAACAAGTTTCGCTGCCATCTAAATTGGAGAAATTATACTGGCGTATGGCTACGATTACAAGAGTTAATTTTAAGAAATATGATTAAATCGCTCATTCAGGATTCAATTCTGATTATCTTTGAAAAAGAAGTAAGCAATTAGTACAACTCTAAGACCTCCCCTGTTTTCATTACAGCGAATGGGGCGTGGTACAGACTCAGATCGAATCTTTTTTGGCTTTAATTTATTGTCCCAAGACGTCTGTTCCATCATTGACAAAACTCTTGCTCCATTAAAGGTAAAGATGGCCAAGATAACCAAGTGCGAAGATCTCCAGAGCTATGATTTCATTGTGGTGGGCTCAGGTAATGGTGCCTGTGCTTTTCTCCGTCAATACTTAACTTATTCGGAGGAGGGGAGAATTTTGGTTTTGGAAGAGGGAGAGAACTTCTTTGAAACCAGTGACATTACCCACCAACGAAACTGGACGCAGTCCTATTCAAAAGAGAATATCTTTAAGCTCCACACGGCTCAAAGCCCCAATCAAATTCCTATTATTTCAGGGCGAGCCTGCACTATGGGCGGGGGTGGCTCGATTAATTACACGATGATTTTTGAGTCATCGGACTGGTTAACGAAGAATCTCGGCCATGACCAAGCTTATTGGGATGCGATGAAGGAAGAGCTGGCTGAAGCTTTTCAGCGCAAGGAGCCAACGATAAATCTGACGGATGTCGCTAAGCATGTGAAGGAAAATTTGGAAGCCTTCGGGTTTTCCGTGAATACAGAAAATAAAGGCTATATTCCGATTTATGCCGATGGAAAAGATAAACAGATTCATATTTTCCCAACTCAGTTCAATCAATTTGGACAGCGAACCCATAGTGGTGTGTCTCTGCTGAATTGGTATGAGAATGAACGACTCGACTTTATGACGCAGCAGCGCGTGAGGAGGTTACACCTAGAAACTGGGGATGGAGGGCAGCGATGTACAGCCATCACTGTCTTTAACTTGGTTGAAGGAAAACCAGAGACCTATCAGTTAGGCGCAAATACCAAATTACTACTCTGTGCTGGTGCTGCGACACCTCAGTTACTCTATGAGCATCGAGAAAAACTCGAGAACATGGAAATTGGGAAATATGTGAATGATCATATTCTTCTGCCTTTTGGGATTTACCTCCTCCCAGAAGAGCTTCAGGTGACTTTGAAGGATCAGTACGTTTCTCTATTTGCGACGACAGAAAAATTTTCTGATGACAATGGTCAAGGAGAACCCACGATCTGCAATTTTGATTTTTTCGCTGGTCAGTTAGACGTTCTTCTTTACTTGGTGTCTCATTTGTTTTTAGCCTTCTGGGTTCCTAATGGGTTAAAGTTTTGGATGATTAGAACCCCCAGGCTCTTTCAATGTCTCAAACAAGTGAGCAGAGGTCTTGTTAGTATTTTGAATAGTTTGGATGATATTCTCTGGTCGATTTTTCATCCCTCAAAGATGGGTAAACATAAATGGAATCTCATTTCAGCCATTGTCAAATTCAATATTGCGCGCGAAGGCTTCTATAAACCCTCATCTGATTCTAACCCACATTCATCAGCCCCACAGATGAAGTACATCCGAAATCGGGGTTAAACCATAATGAAATCGAGAAGTGAGACCAGAATCTCTGATAGAGGATAAAAAGGAGGTAAAATGACAGCCGAAGTAATGGGTTCGAGGA
>JASJDF010000279.1 GCA_030065715.1 Xenococcaceae cyanobacterium MO_188.B19
AATCAGGTTTATCAAGGTTATATTGGCTATAAAAATCAAATTATTGCTGCAATTGAAACAGAATTAGGACATCCAGTCAATTTAGCAGTTACAGATAACATATCAAATTTATCTTTACCCTGGCAGATATTTACCCTACCAGTTTTATATTTACTGGCTTATCCTCTGGTTAAAAAAATAGTTGTTTCCCCAAATAAAAGAGCCCCCTATTGGTTAGGATTTATTGCTGTAATAACCATTAGTGCATTTTGGTTTTTTTCGATAACTCCAGATATAGTTATTAAAGAATTTGCCCAAAGCTTACCTTTTCCTCTGTTTGTTTCCACAATTGCTCTAGCAGATGGCTTTAATCCTTGCGCTTTTACTGTTTTAATTATTCTTTTATCTTTACTAACCCATACCAAAAGTAGAAAACAAATGGCGGTTATTGGTTCTACCTTTGTGATAACTTCAGCCATTATGTATTTTATCTTTATTATGGCTATGGTTTTAGTTGGTTCTTTGTTTTTAGAACAATACGGAACTATAGCAATGTTAGTTTTAGGAATAGTAGTCGCGATCGCAGGATTAATTAATCTTAAAGACTACTTCTGGTTCAAGCAGGGTTTTTCTCTTTCTCTATCAGCAAAACAGCAATTGGAAGTAAGTAAAAAGGCTAGTAAAATTTCATGGGAACTCAAAGCAGGAGAACAGAATAAAATGATGTTTTTTACTGCTCTAGGTGGAACAATTTTGCTGGCGATATTTGTCAATATTATTGAGTTGGGATGTACGGCAATTTTACCTGCGGTTTATATGACTAGTTTACTGCAATATTCTGACTCAAATCGTTGGTTATGTTCAATATTTTGGACAGGGATTTATGCCTTAATTTATATTATTCCTTTGATGGCAATTTTAGCTAACTTTGTCTATTCGTTTAAATCATCAAGACTGAGTGAACCCCAAGGGAAAATTCTTAAACTCATGGCAGGAATTTTTATGTTATTTTTTGGGTTATTGATGATCTTCAAACCAGAGTTATTAACATTTAGTTAACTTACTAAATTTTCGTTGTCAGTGAAAGAAAAATATTATGTGTTGTAGGCGATCGCACTATCTAAAAAAAGTAAGGCAGAGTCTCACTCCACCCTACTAATGACTCAGAACCAACCTATACCCTTTCGTGGAAGGTGCGACTAATTACATCTAATTGTTGTTCGCGGGTGAGTTTGATAAAGTTGACTGCATAACCCGATACTCGAATGGTTAATTGGGGATAGAGTTCGGGATGATCCATAGCATCGATTAAGGTTTCCCGATTTAGCACATTAATATTGATATGATGTCCTGTATCGTGGAAGTAACCATCCAGCATTCCTGCTAGATTATTGATTTTGTTGTCTTCAGTTTTACCTAAAGCTTCAGGTACGATGGAAAAAGTATAGGAAATACCGTCTTGGGCGTGTTCGTAAGGCAGTTTAGCCACAGATTCTAATGCAGCGATCGCGCCTTTGGTATCCCGTCCGTGCATGGGGTTGGCACCAGGGGCAAAGGGTTGTCCTGCTTTACGTCCATCGGGAGTATTACCAGTTTTCTTACCATAGACGACGTTAGAGGTAATGGTGAGAATAGATTGAGTGGGTACGGCACCGCGATAGGTTTTGTGTTGACGGACTTTGTTCATAAAGTCTTCTACTACCTGGGCGGTAATTTTATCTACCCGATCATCGTTGTTACCAAATTTGGGATAATCCCCTTCAATTTCGTAATCTACTGCCAAACCATCTGGGTTGCGAATGACTTTAACTTTGGCATATTTAATTGCCGATAAAGCATCCCCTACTACGGATAAACCAGCTACCCCACAAGCCATGGTTCGATAAACATCGCGGTCATGTAATGCCATTTCTAGACGTTCATAGCAATATTTATCGTGCATATAGTGGATCACATTGAGGGTGTTGACATAGAGTTTTGCCAACCAACCCATCATCAGATCGAATTTGGCAGTAACTTCTTCATAATCTAAGTATTCCGAAGTTATGGGGGCAAACATGGGTGCGATTTGATCCCCTGCTTTTTCATCTTTCCCTCCATTGATGGCATAGAGTAAAGCTTTAGCTAAATTAACCCTGGCACCAAAGAATTGCATTTGTTTACCAATTCGCATTCCCGATACACAGCAAGCGATCCCATAGTCATCACCGTAGTAACTCCGCATCAGGTCATCGTTTTCATACTGAATGGAACTAGTATCGGCGGAAACTTTAGCGCAGAATTGTTTAAATCCTAGAGGCAATTTTTCCGACCAAAGTACAGTTAAGTTGGGTTCGGGAGCAGCACCTAAGTTATAAAGAGTATTGAGGAAACGGAAACTGTTTTTAGTAACTAAAGTTCTGCCATCTTCTCCCATACCCCCAATAGATTCTGTTACCCAAGTGGGATCACCAGAAAATAGTTCGTTGTAAGCAGGATGACGTAAGAAGCGTACCATTCGCAGTTTCATCACGAAATGGTCAATTAATTCTTGAATTTGGGCTTCTGTAGCATCCCCATTATCTAAATCCCGTTGGCAATAGATATCGAGGAAAGTGGAAACTCGTCCCAAAGACATAGCTGCGCCATTTTGTTCTTTTACTGCGCCGAGATAGCCAAAATAAGTCCATTGAATTGCCTCTTGAGCATTGCTGGCAGGTTGGGAAATATCGCAACCATAGCCAGCAGCCATTTGGACTAGTTCTTTGAGTGCCTTAATTTGTTCGGAAATTTCTTCTCTGAGGCGAATTACCTCTTCGTCAATAGTGTCTATTTCTAAAGAAAGTAATTGCTGTTTTTTATCTTCAATTAAGCGATCGCAACCATAGAGAGCGACTCTGCGATAATCCCCAATAATTCTACCTCTACCATAGGCATCGGGCAACCCTGTAATAATTCCTGAATGCCTTGCTAACTTCATTTCACGGGTATAGGCATCAAAAACACCATCGTTGTGAGTTTTGCGGTATTTGGTGAAAATTTCTTGAGTTTGTGGGTCTAACTGATAACCATAGGCTTCCAGTGAACTTTTAACTACCCGAATACCACCAAAAGGCATAATTGCTCGTTTGAGAGGTTTATCGGTTTGCAACCCGACAATTTTTTCTAAGTCTTTGTTAATATAGCCTGGAGCATGGGCAGTAATGGAAGTAGGTACTTTGGTATCTGTATCTAAAATACCTTTTTCCCGTTCTATTGCCATCAAGTCTTTAACTTTTTCCCAAAGTTGGTGGGTAACTTCTGTAGTGCTGGCTAAAAAGGAACTATTCCCTTCATAGGGAGTATAGTTTTTCTGAATAAAATCACGAACATTAATTTCTTCTGTCCATTGTCCTGAAACGAAACCTTTCCATTGTTGCAACATTAAGATATGCCTCCTGTGGTTTCAAGTTATTTTTTGGCTCTTAACTGCTATGATTTTTAGTTTTTAATAAGTTTTATTGGTGAGAAAAATTGACCGAGCAGCAAAGAATATGTTGGAAAATTCAGCAATTAACTTCCTCTTAAACAAACTCTAGTTTTTTGAGTACATTTGAGTACTTTTTCGACTGCATTAATGAAGGCTTTTTTTGGAAGTTTTCATTGTAGCAATATTAGGAGTTTTATGTAGTCTTGATTTAGATGTTCTGGCTATTTTGTCTGGCTATTAGAAATTCTCACAGTCCTAAATTAACAGAGCTCCCATAAGCTTTTTCGGTATAGTTACAAAACTTTACCATAATTAACCCTTCCCCATAAACAACCTGAAAATTGTTTTTGTTTGGTACGGATATCCCCCATTCCTATTCCAGTTTTTGTATCCTAAATAACCAATTTTTTATTAAAAATATAAATAAAAAATTAAAAGTAAAATATATACCGTTTTTCGATTTTTAGGTGCTTACAATTGAACAGAAAGATCAAACCACTATTCACTTATTACTCAATAAAAAAATTAAATGAATATCTCAAGGACTTTTACCGTCGATCCCACCCATGATATTGCTAAATATCGACACAGACCGCTAGATGTAATATTTGCTCCTAAAACTGTAGCCGTTATCGGTGCAACAGACCGCCCTAATAGTGTGGGTAGGACGATATTGTGGAATTTAATTAGTAATCCTTTTGGTGGTACAGTATTTCCTGTCAATCATAAGCGAGATAATGTCTTAGGAATTAAAGCTTATGCAGATATAATCGCCGTTCCTGCACCAGTAGATTTAGCCGTAATTGCTACCCCTGCACCCACAGTCCCCAAAGTCATTCGTCAATGTGCAGCAGCAGGAGTTAAAGGAGCGATTATTCTCTCGGCAGGATTTAAAGAAATTGGAGTAGTGGGGATCGAATTAGAGCAAGAAATCTTAGCTGAAGCTCGCCTTCATCAAATGCGGATTGTCGGACCAAACTGTTTGGGTATAATGAGTCCTCACAATGGTTTTAATGCTACTTTTGCTAATGCGATCGCGCTTCCTGGTAATGTAGGATTTATTAGTCAGAGTGGGGCATTGTGTACCTCAATTTTGGACTGGAGTTTTCGGGAAAACGTGGGGTTTAGTGCCTTTGTTTCTATTGGTTCGATGTTAGATGTGGATTGGGGAGATTTAATCTATCATCTTGGCGATGATCCCTATACTACTAGCATTGCTATCTATATGGAATCGATTGGTAATGCTCAATCTTTTCTCTCCGCAGCCAGAGAAGTAGCCTTGAGTAAACCGATTATCGTAATTAAAGGTGGTCGTACTAGCGCAGCAGCTCAAGCAGCAGCTTCTCATACGGGTACTCTAGCAGGGAGCGATGATGTTCTCGATGCAGCTTTTCGCCGTTGTGGAGTATTGCGGGTAGATACTATCGAAGACTTGTTTAACATGACTGAGTTGCTGGCAAAACAACCCCGTCCCAAAGGTAAAAGACTGACTATTCTCACCAATGCAGGAGGTCCAGGAGTCCTAGCGACTGATGCTTTAATTAGGGAAGGAGGTCAACTAGCACAGCTATCGGCTGAAACCATTTCTAAATTGAATGAAGTCTTGCCAACTCATTGGAGTCATAGCAACCCCATTGATATCTTAGGAGATGCTACTGCTGAACGTTATACTCAAGCTTTAAAAATAGCAGCAGCAGATGAAAATAGCGACGGTTTATTAGTGATCCTCACTCCTCAAGCGATGACCGATGCTACTAAAATCGCATCCCAATTACAAGCAACTGTTAAAGAATTAAAAGGTAAACCCTTACTCGCAAGTTGGATGGGAGGAGAAAATGTAGCTGAAGGAGAAGCTATTTTAAACCGTGCGGGAATTTATACCATGCCTTACCCCGATACAGCAGCCCATCTATTTAACTTGATGTGGAAATATAGTTATAATCTCAGAAGTTTATACGAAACTCCCGTTTTAGCAGCTAATGGTAATGGCAACAGTCGTCGCAGTCAAGCAGCAGCAATTTTAGAGCGAGTTAAAGCTACTGGACGCAATTTACTAACCGAATACGAGTCAAAACAATTACTGGCAGCCTATGAAATTCCTACTGTAACTACGGAAATTGCCACCAGTGAAGAACAAGCAGTCGAAATAGCTAATACTATCGGTTATCCAGTAGTTCTCAAACTTCACTCCGAAAGCATCACTCACAAAACTGAGGTAGGGGGAGTACATCTCAATCTCAATAATGCTGATGCTGTTAGAAAAGCCTACAATTCAATTCAGCAAACAGTTGACCAAAATACTAGTTCTCTACCTATACGCTATCTATCTTCTGATCCTTTCCTTGGTGTCACTGTTCAACCAATGATTAACCTTGACGGCTATGAACTAATTATTGGTAGTAGTGTCGATGCCCAATTTGGTGCAGTGTTATTATTTGGTACTGGCGGACAGTTAGTAGAAATATTTCAAGATCGTTCTTTGGCATTACCGCCTTTAAATACAACCTTGGCAAGAAGGGCAATAGAACAAACTCGTATTTATGAAGCTCTTAAAGGAGTTAGGGGCAGAAAAGCGGTAGATTTGACTGCTCTAGCTAAATTGATGGTACGTTTTAGCCAGCTAGTAGTTGAACAACCTGCGATTAAGGAAATTGATATTAATCCTCTACTAGTATCAAGCGATGATAACCTGGCTGACCCCAGACGAGAACCCATTTTAGCTTTAGATGCTCGTGTAGTTCTCCATAATCCAAATATTAAAGAATTCCAACTACCTCATGTTGTAATTCGTCCCTATCCGACTCAGTATATTAAACCCTGGACGCTAAATGATGGAAGACAAGTAACGATTCGTCCCATTCGCCCCGAAGATGAATCATTAATTGTTGACTTTCACCAATACATCTCGGAAGAAAGTTTTTATTTCCGCTATTTTCATATGATGAAATTAGAAAGTAGAACTTCCCATGAAAGACTAACCCGTATCTGTTTTATCGATTATGATCGAGAAATGGCTTTGGTCGCAGATTATCAAGACCCTGATACTGGAACACAAGAAATCCTGGGGTTAGGTCGTTTGAGTAAAATCTATGGTACTAATGAAGCGGAATTTGGGATCTTAGTTAGCGATCGCTATCAAGGATTGGGATTAGGTACAGAATTACTACAATCTTTGATTGATGTCGGTCGCCAAGAGCAATTAAGCTATATTACTGCCGAAATTCTCCCTGAAAATCGTACCATGCAACATTTATGTAGAAAACTGGGTTTTAATCTCCAAAGAAATATGGATGTAGTTCGAGCTTATTTTGAGCTTACTTAGGCTTATTAGTACAGCGATCGCTCCCGTTTCAACATCATACTCGCCACCAAAATGCCAACGACCGCCAGCATTGCCATAGGATAAAAAGTATAAGTATAGCTGCCAAACCAGTCCCGAATTATTCCTGTCGTTAAAGTTCCCAGCAGTGCACCCACTCCATAAGCTGTAAACACAATCCCGTAATTTTGGGCATAATGGTCGGGGTTAAAGAATCGGAGGGTAGTAGTGGGAGCGATCGCTAACCATCCCCCCAAACAAAACCAAAAGAGACAGAAGGCAACTAAATAAGTAGCAACTTGCCCTTGTTGAGCATTGATCATCAACACACAGGCAATTAAAATCAGGGTATAAGAAGCGATCGCCACATAATGGGGTTTAAAGCGATCGCTCAACCAGCCAAAAAGAGGACGACTAATTCCATTAAAAAGAGCGAATAGAGAAACACTACTCGCTGCCAACCTGGGATCGATATCGATTATCTCTTCCCCCACCGAACTAGAAATGCCAATGGCACTCAATCCCACTAGAGTACCAATTGTATAGCAAATCCATAACCCGTAAAATGATCGACTTTTGAGTGGATTAACTGGATAGACAAGTGTAGAATTAGAGCTAGATTGAGATGATATATTGCCTCGGGGATGCCAGTCTTTTGGTGGTAATTTTAGAGCGATCGCAGTTCCCAGAATGATTAGGGTAAAAACAATACCCAAAATTCTTAGGGTTGGTCTGACACTGTAAGTATCAATTAGGCTATTGGCTAAGGGAGCAGTGACTAGGGGAGAAAGTCCAAATCCAATAATTGTTAATCCTACCGCCAGTCCTTTTTGTTCGGGAAACCATCGTGCAACTACAACCATCGGTACACCGTAGGTGATGCCCACACCTGTTCCAGCAATTACTCCATAAGTAAGAGTCATTGTCTCAATATTGGGAGCAAAGCTAGAGAGAATATAGCCCAAACCGACAAATATTCCGCCGATTGTTGTCATTAT
>JASJDF010000280.1 GCA_030065715.1 Xenococcaceae cyanobacterium MO_188.B19
TGACCTTTACGAACATAAATTCGGTTATTGTGAGCGTATAAAGTAACGCTACCATCTTGATGTCTGAGTTTTACTAGATTACCGTAGCCTCCAGAACTCCAGCCAGCAGAAATAACTTCGCCAGATGCTGCTGCTATGATTGGAGTCCCGATGGGTGCTGCAATATCTATTCCTTTGTGCATTCTACCCCAACGCCATCCATAGCCAGAGGTAAAAGTACCTTGAGCGGGCCAAATATAACCATTAAAAGAACTACTAGGTAGATATTTTTCAGGAGCAGATAAAGGAGGTAGCTCAGGGGTAACGGAATTAAACGCTGATAGTTCTAGTAGGTCATCATAGTCATTATCCATAGGAGCAGCACTAACTGATGCTTTTGAGGATAACTGATTATTGCCAGTACTTGAAGCACCAGAAGCAGTAGCTACAACATCATCTGATTCTGAAGTATAGGTTAATTCTTTTGAGATTGAAGAATCTTGAGTCTTACCATCTCTAGCTGAAGATTTATACTTTGTTCGTAGCTTGATAACATCAGCTCTTAATCTGCTGATATAGGGGTCTAAATCACTGTTTGAGGAAGACTTTGATTCTACAGAACTATCTAAAACAGAATTACTAACTACAAGCCTATTATCAGAATCCTTGCTAGAAAGAATTGGCTTCTCATCAACATTTGAAGCCGACTTTGGTTCTACAGAACTATCTAAAACAGGATTACTAACTACAAGTCTATTATCAGAATCCTTGCTGGGAAGAATTAGCTTCTCATCAACTTCAATCCGATCAGGATTAGCTATATTGTTGATTTGAATTAGTTCTCCATGGGACACTTTGTATTTACGAGCAATACTAGTAATAGTTTCTCCAGTGCGAACTGTATGAATCTGTTTGGGCAACTTTTTTAGTGGATAGTTTTCCGCAATTTCTAAAGTGGGAAGTTCTGGGATAGCTTTCGTTGGGTTTGTGTCTAAATTGGACTGAATTAAAATTGTAGTTTTAGAACCCTCATTTTCTTGTTTCAGCGGGGTTGCCACAGTAGAAATTCGCTTTGTTACTTTTGCCTCCCGAGATTTCTTAAGAGAATCCGAATTTTGGGAAGGTAAAGATTGAGAAATTAAGACTGGGTTTAAGGAATTTTTTTCTAGGGAAGACTGTTGATCATTACCTAATATTGCTTTTAACAGTTCGGATTTGATCAAAGATACAGGTGTAATTTTGTCTTCTGAGACTTTGTTAACAGCTTGTGCTGGTTGACCACCTACAATAAAAGTTCCTGCAATACCAGCAGAAACAGTCAATTTCATGGTTAATTCAGAAAAATTTCTGGTGTATTTATTAAGCGAACGATACTTCATATTGTTTTATTAATTGTCAAGAAAAACCGCAATGGACAACAAGCACTAGTTAGTCGATAGCCATAGGTTACATCAAAAATAATCTTTTTAGGAATTTTGTAATGTTGCCTGATAACTTATCTAAAATAATTTAGGCTTATCTTAAGTATTTTGCTATTTTAAACAGTTAATTCTGTATATTTTTAGCCTAAAATCAATTTAAGTAAAGTTAAATGCCATTTAAGATACTTAGCTGTACTCTTTAGGTCAAAAATGTCAAATTATAACTTATCATTTCAAAGGTTACAGAAAAGTGACGAAATTTCTTGAAAGAGAAAATAGAATCTAACTACAGGCATATAACTTTATAAGCTTATAAAAATAATCAACTAATTTAAGTGCCATAAATCATGGAAACCGTAAACTGGAAAGAATTACAAAATGGATCTGATATCAGGGGTGTGGCTCTCTCAGGAGTGGCTGGAGAAGAAGTGAATCTAACCCCTGAAATTGCCAAGCTATTGGGACAAGCTTTTGTAACTTGGTTAGCCAAAAAAGTGTCTAAACCTATTACAGAATTAACAGTTTCAGTAGGGCGTGATAGTCGTTTATCTGGGCTGACTTTAATGGGATCTTTGATGGAAGGAATGAAGACATTAGGGTGTAAAGTTTATGATTTTGCGATCGCATCTACCCCTGCCATGTTTATGAGTACAGTTAATCCCGAATTTAAGTGCGATGGGGGGATTATGCTCACAGCTAGTCACTTACCTTTTAATCGTAATGGGTTCAAATTTTTTACTAATGAAGGTGGCTTAAATAAACAAGATATTACTGCTATTTTAGAACTAGCAAAGACTAATAATTTTGCATCTATTGAACAGCAAAAAACTATTGAAGAACATGATTTTATTGCCGTTTATAGTGCTAACTTAGTTAAGAAAATTCGAGAATCCGTAAATCATCCCAAAGATTTTGAACAACCACTGAAAGGTTTAAAAATAGTTGTAGATGCTGGTAATGGGGCAGGAGGTTTTTATGTTGATAAAGTTCTTAAGCCATTAGGAGCTGATATCACAGGAAGTCAATTTTTAAATCCTGATGGTACGTTTCCCAATCATATTCCTAATCCCGAAAATAAAACTGCTATGGCTTCTATTCGTGATGCAGTAATTAAAAATAAAGCTGATTTTGGTATTATCTTTGATACAGATGTAGATCGAGTAGCAGCGGTAGATCATTTAGGAAGAGAACTAAATCGAAATCGACTAATTGCTCTAATTTCTGCCATAGTTTTAAAAGAACATCCAGGTTCAACTATTGTCACAGATTCAATTACTTCTGATGGATTAACTCAATTTATTGAACAAGAATTATCAGGCAAACATCATCGATTCAAACGGGGTTATAAGAATGTAATTAATGAGTCAATTCGCCTCAATCAAGAAAATGAAGAATCTTGGTTAGCTATTGAAACATCTGGTCATGGTGCCATGAAAGAAAACTATTTTCTAGATGATGGGGCTTATTTGGCGACTAAACTACTAATTGAACTGGCAAAAACTAATCTTGAAGATAAGTCACTTATTGATTTAATTTCTAATTTAAAAGAACCAATTGAAAGTGAAGAATTTCGCCTTAAGATTGGAATTGATGACTTTAAAACTTATGGAAATCAAGTTATTGAAAAGTTGTCAGATTTTGCTGCTAATCAAGAAAATTGGCAAGTAATTCCTAATAATTACGAAGGAGTAAGAGTATCCTGTTCATCTCCTAATGAAGATGGCTGGTTTTTATTGCGTTTATCTCTTCACGATCCCGTTATTCCCTTAAATGTTGAATCGAATATTACTGGTGGTGTAAATGCAATAGCGACAAAATTAAAAACATTTTTTACTACTTTTAAATCACTAGATTTATCCCCTTTGCCATAAGAATCTATATCCTTTAGGAATTCTTTGTCTCCTTAATAAACATCTGTAGTTCTATCAGAAAAGATATTATTCCCTAACTCTGTCTTGTTGCTGTTGTTGCAGGTTATCTTCTGTTTGTTTTCTAAGTTTTTCCGCAGTGGTAGAATCAAAAGGATTAGGCGGTCTTCCCATCCGTACTAAAATAGTAAAAATATTATCGGATTGGGTAAAACCATTACTATATTCATATTCATTCTTTGACCAGCCTAAGATTAATTTTTGTCGCTATAAAAATAAAAATAACTAACAAAAAATCACTACAAGGATCATGGTTTTCTCTTTATTTAACAAGTTAAATCCATAGAATTAGATTGTCATCAGTGTTATTACCTGACCAATACTTCAGGTTTAAGACCAAAATAACGTAATACAATTTCTCTTTAAACTTACTACAAATGCCAGTAAGGGAAGAAGGAGAAACAATTTCTCAATATTCATCTCAATGAGATTCTTCTCATAAAAGCTTCATAAATGATTCATTGAGGATTGTCAAACTAATAATAACAACAAAAGCTTCAAATGCTTAACAGCTACTGACAAATTTTTAAATTGATATCGCTCACAGTCAATCAGTAATTATTAATACCCTAATAATCATGAAAAATCCCAAAACTATCTGTATTACCACCCAAGAATTTCCCCCTGATGTTGGTGGTGTTGGAGTATCGGCAAAACGCATCGCTCTATTACTAAAGAATTTAGGTTATGAGGTTCACGTAGCAGTTTTTCGTTCCGTATTTAGTAAAGAGGAACAATTAGCACAAAGAGGTGAGTTTCGTCGTTCTCAGACTGAAACGAGTGAACAAGATGAGATTATGGTTCATCGTTTGTGTCCAGCTATTCGTTCTACTGTTGCTCGTAAGCAAGAATATTTAATGGATATTTATGGGCAATTAACTACTCTCCACAAAAAATACCAATTTGGTGTAGTTCATGCTTTTTTTATTAATGAAACTGGCTTTTTAACTACTATGTTAGCTAAAGAAAATAACATAGCAGTAATCAATAGTGTACGAGGAGCAGATTTACACAAACATATTTTTGATTGTAGGCAGCAAAAACAAATAGCTTGGACTTTAGAAAATTCCGACTGGACTACTTTTGTTAGTCAAAATTTAATGCGCCGTGCCAGATTATTTACTCCTAATATTATTAATAAATCTTCAGCATTTTTAAATTCCATTGCACCTGTAGATTTTGCCAACCTACCAACTCCTCCTTTAGTAACTAAATTAAAAGGTACGGTAATTGGTTCAGTTGGAAATTTTCGTGATAAAAAAGGGATTGAATATTTATTAGATGCTTGTCAAAAAATAGAAGCTGAATTTACCCTTTTATTTGTCGGAAGTTTTGTGGCGAAAGAAGGAGAATATTGGGTACAAGAACTAGCAAAAAGTGGCTTAGAAGACAAAATTGTTATTACGGGTAAAATTAGCCGAGAAGAAGCCTTAGCCTATTTACCCTACATGGATATTTTTGCCATTCCTTCCCTGAATGATGGATGTCCCAATGCTTTACTAGAAGCAATGTTAGCAGAAAAAGCAGTAGTGGGAACTAATGTTGATGCCATTGGTGAAATTATTGAAGATGGTGTTAATGGCTTATTAGTTAATCCCTATTCTAGTGAAGAATTAATCCTGGCAATTTCCAAACTAATTGCTCGTCCATTATTAAGACAAGCTTTCGGCAAACTAGCTCACAAAACAGTATTACAAAATTTAAGCCCTGCTATTGAACAGGCTAACTGGAGCAAAGTTTATGAATATGTTTTATCTATTAATCATGACTCCCAATTATCAATTGACGATTATCAATTAGCAATTAGTAATTAGTAATGAATAAGCCAGAAGTAACTTTAGTAGTAGTTCCTAGAGAACGTTTTAGCTACACTCGTGAATCTTTACAAAGTATTTATCAATGTACTAGATATCCTTTTTCTCTAGTTTATGTTGACGGCAATTCTCCAGAAAAAACTCAAAAATATTTGGTAGAGCAAGCTGAAGCCAAACAATTTAAGTTAATTAGAACTGAAAAATATCTCACTCCCAATCAAGCGAGAAATATCGGTTTAAAGCAGGTTAACACCAAATATGTAGTCTTTGTTGATAATGATATTCATGTTGCTCCAGGTTGGCTAGAAAAACTAGTTCAATGTGCAGAAGAAACAGCAGTAGCAGTAGTTTGTCCCTTGGTTTGTATTGGTAAAGATTTACACTCTAAAATCCATTTAGCAGGGGGAGAAGCACGGATTGTTTTAGAGGTCAACAAAGACCAAATGCGACGTAAAATTTATGAAAAACATTATTTTGTGAATCGTCCTGTTGCGGAAGTAAAAGACCAACTCCACCGACGAGAATGTGAATTTGCTGAATTTCATTGTTTGTTAGTCCGCAAGGATATTTTTGATCGCATTGGTTTGTTAGATGAAAAATTACTTAGTACTAGAGAACATACTGATTTTTCCATGACTGTGATCAATGCAGGAGAAAAAATCTATTGTGAGCCTGCATCCGTAACTACCCATGTCCCTGATTCTAGATTTGAATGGTCAGATTTAACTTACTTTATGTTGCGCTGGAGTGATGCGTGGGAATTAGCCAGCTTAGAACACTTTATGCAGAAATGGGATTTAAATAAAAAAGATAAGTATTTCAAGAAACGCTACAAACGTTTAGGATATCGTCGTCATTTAGTTTTCTTACGTCCTTTGGTTAAACAAGTTTCCTTTGGTGGCTACTATACCTGGCTGGAGAAAATGTTAATTTCAGGGGAAAGAAAATTGAACCAATATATCAGCGATCGCCACAATCCTGGAACAGCAATAATTAATAACTAGTAATGATGACAAAAAAACAACCACCAAAGAATTTAAAACAAGGAATATCGGGAATTCAACGCATAATAAAGCACTTCTTGCCACAAATTCGCCAACAGGGAGGATTAATTACTATTTCCTTCTTGGCACTACTCATAGAAACAGCAGTGCGTCTCCTTGAACCTTGGCCTCTTAAATTCATTTTTGATGAGATTATCTTTAAAGAATTTCGGGTCGAAAATTTACAACTTTCTTTTTTAGAAAATTTAAAAGTCCCTATTTTAGACGAGTTAAACGTTGTTAGTTTGTTACTGCTTTCAGTAGTAGCTATAGTGGTTATTGCTTTTTTACGAGCCACAATGGCTTATGTTAGTGCTGCGGGAATGGCTGTGGCTGCCACAAGGGTAATGAGTGAGATACGGAGTAATTTATATTCTCACATTCAGAGCTTATCCCTTTCTTTTCATAACAAAGCTAAAACAGGAGACTTAATTACTCGTGTTACTTATGACATTGAAAGACTTAGGGAAGTAATTGTAGTTGCAGCTTTACCATTGTTGACTAATATCCTAACCATGACAGGGATGTTAGCGGTAATGATCTGGCTCAATGTCCAATTAGCCATAATTGCGGTAATTATTTTTCCTCTGTTTTTGATTACTACCACAACTATGAGTAAACGCATTCATCAAGTTGCGAGAAAACAACGACAAAGGGAAGGAGCAATGGCAGCCAACGCTGCTGAAACCCTTGGTGCGATTAAAGTAGTCCAAGCCTTATCTCTTCAATCTCGGTTAGAAAAAACTTTTGCCCAACAAAACCAAAAAAGCCTCAAAGAAAGCGCCCAAACTCAGAAATTAAAAGCGGGACAAGAGCGCGCGGTGGAGACATTAGTCGCTGTGGCAACTGCTTTGGTTCTCTGGCGAGGTGTACAGCTAGTAATGGAAGGTGTTGTAACTCCTGGGGATTTACTAGTATTTATCACTTATCTCAAAGTTGCTTTTAAACCAATGCGACAATTGGCAAAATATACAGGACAAATTGCTAAAGCGATCGCGTCAGGGGAAAGAATTATCGATCTTCTAGAAATTGCTCCTGAAGTTAAAGATACTAAAGATTCCTATCCTGCACCATTTTTCACAGGGGTAGTGGAGTTTAAGAATGTCAGCTTTTCCTACGAGCAAGATCAACAAAATATTATTAGTAATATTTCTTTAAAAACTGAACCAGGTCAAAAAATAGCTCTTGTGGGAGCTTCTGGTGGTGGAAAATCGACTTTAGTTAGCTTGCTATTGCGTCTTTATGACCCCAATGAAGGTCAAGTTTTGATCGATGGACAAGACATTCGGGAATACACTCTAGATTCCCTCCGAAGTCAAATGAGTATAGTGCTACAAGATAGTATTCTCTTTGCTGCCAGTATTCGGGACAACATTGCCTATGGTTGTAATCATGCTACAGATCGAGAAATCAAGATTGCTGCTCGTTTAGCTAATGCTCACGAGTTTATTATGAATTTACCAGATGGCTACGATACAGTAGTAGGAGAAAGAGGAGCGACTCTATCTGGTGGACAAAGACAACGTATTGCGATCGCTCGTGCTGCCATCAGAAATGC
>JASJDF010000281.1 GCA_030065715.1 Xenococcaceae cyanobacterium MO_188.B19
CCTTTACCACACCAGCCATAACCAGCAACCACAATGGTTTTACCAGCTAACAAAACATTAGTGGCGCGGATAATACCATCAAGAGTAGATTGACCAGTACCATAACGGTTATCGAAAAAGTGCTTAGTTTCTGCATCATTGACATTCATGGCAGGGAAGGTAAGCACCCCATCTTTGAACATTGCTTCTAAGCGCACAATACCTGTGGTAGTTTCTTCGGTAGTACCAATAATATCACCTAGTTGATCTTGTCTTTCTTTAATCAAAGTTGCTACTACATCACTACCGTCATCAATAATAATATTAGGCTTATGGTCTAGAGCAATTTGCACATGACGATGATAAGTTTCGTTATCTTCCCCTTTGATAGCATATACGGGGATGTCATAGTCTGCCACTAAGCAAGCAGCAACATCATCTTGAGTTGATAGGGGATTACTAGCAATTAATAGTGAATCTGCACCACCAGCTTTTAGAGTAATAGCTAAATTAGCTGTTTCTGTTGTAACGTGACAGCAAGCGACAATTCTAACTCCAGCAAAAGGTTTTTCTTGAGCAAAACGCTCTCTAACCTGTTTAATTACAGGCATTTCTCTAGCTGCCCATTCAATTCTTTGTTTACCTACTGAAGCTAAAGCTAAATCCTTAACTTCATATTTGGGATGACTAGCAGTTGCAACCATAACTGATATCTCTTTGAGTAATATTGCTATGTCATCTTAACTGAATTTTAGATTCAATGACCTAACTCCCATATTATTTATTGTTATTACCCATCCAGAATCAGGGGTATTGTTAATGCTTTTAGTGGTGTTGATATGACTCTTTCTTTCAGATTAGCGGCACAATTGATAATAACTAGTTTAATGCTCAGTAGTGACATTTTGATACTGTTTGTTAGTAATTCTTCCTGCTGCATAGAGGGTTTCTGTAATCTCAGAAATGGAGAGTATAGAATGAGCGCGATAGCCATTTTTAGCTAGTCTGTCTTTGACTCCTCTTTCATGATCAATAAATACTACGATATCTTCTACTTTTAAATCGGCTGATTCTAGTTTGGCTGCTCCTTCCATGGCACTATTACCACTGATGAGAATATCATCTACTACTACTACTTTTTCTCCTGGGTTAAAGTTCCCTTCAATCAAACGACGAGTACCATGGGCTTTAACTTCTTTGCGAGGGAATATCATTGGGCGACGAAGACTTAAAGCCAATCCCGTAGCAGTGGGTAATGCACCATAGGGAATACCAGCAATGCGATCAAAAGTAAGATTTTTTAGGATCTCTGCATAGGCTTTAATAACTTGATTAAATAGTTGGGGATTAGAAATAATTTTTCGCAAATCTATATAGTAAGAAAATGTTTCTCCCGAAGCTTGTACATATTCACCAAACATAAGACAACCAATATCAAAAAGTTGCAAGATTAATTCTTGATGGGGATGTTTGTTAAACAAACAAACATTTGATGTCCATAGTTCACAGGTAGAACCTACTTGAATTACATTACTTCTGATTTGTTCTATTTCTTGATTGAGTTTTTCTACTTCTGAGGCTAAATTTTCTTTTGCGAGTAAATCTTGAGGAATAGGAATAAGTAATCCTTCTCCATTAGGATCAAATCCTGCTTGGAGAATTTGCTTCAAATTTGTTCCTTCTGACCAGATACTCCTGAGTAAAATTGTTCTTTCTGGAGCAATAGCACGAATTTTAGCAACAATATCAGGGTTATTTGTGCCTACTTCTAAATATAGCTGTTCTATAGTTCCCCAAGATTGAACTTGTTTGACTATTTCGAGATATAGGGGATTATCGCTACTAGGATATTCTTGTATGGGCAATGCACCAGGATTGGAAGTATGGCACATCATAAAGACTGCTTTATCAGCATAAACTAGAAATGGGGCAGCATGATCTTGTCCAGCATAGGGACTAAGTGTTACCGCATCTATTTGCCATTGTTCAAAAATAGTTTTAGCAAATACAGTGCTGGTATTGAGATCCCCATGTTTGGCATCTAAAATGATTGGGATATGAGGGGGGATTTTTTTTAATATCCGATCTAGTAATTTTAATCCTTCGATTCCTAAAGCCTGATAAAATCCTAATGTAGGTTTATAAGCACAAACGCGATCGCGAGTCTTTTCAATTACCCACTCCATCCAAGTTTCTAGCTTGTCAATTAGCTTTTCTGTCTTCTCTATCTCTTTATCCTGTAAACTAAGCATGATTTCAGGGTTAGGATCGAGTCCAACTACCAAAAGACTTTGATTTTTAGCTATTGCTTGATTTAGTTTGACGAAAAAACTCATCTTAAAAGCGCATCTGTGAAGAGAATTTAATACTATTCATTATTTCATAAAATTACCTAGACCCAATTACTAAACTTTTTTCTGATCTAAACGCACTGCAGCTTCAAGTGCTGCTTTATTTCTGGCTCTTTGGGCGTATTTTTCTAGCTGTTTGGTTGTCATACCACTAAGAATACTTAAGTCTTCTAGTTCCATCCCTCGCATCAACATCTCGACACACCAAGTTTGTCTGGCTTGATTAATTGTCGGCTTTTCCCCTTGGGGAGTTAGTAAGTCAAAGCTTATCTCTTCCCACATGGTTTGTAATTCAGCATCGGTGATAGTATCACTTGCATCATTGATAAAAACTGCTGGATTATCATCTTTACGCATTTTGAGCCATTGAATTAGAGGATTATTGGATTTTGAACCGTAGCGAAATCCCATCACCCATTGATTTAGGGGAACTTGTCGCCCTGTGTCTGTATTAATATGTAAAATGTGTTGAGGCGGTTCGACTACAGAATGAGATATTTCCAATTGTAAAACTTCTTCTAAAGATAAACCCCCAGCAAACAGCACATATACTAAAGCATATTCTTGTTTTCCCAGTTTTTTACTTTGCAGAAATAGCGATCGCACTAAACTGGCTGGTAAATCCTCTACTTTTTCAGTCTTAACTTTAATGTTACCCGTTCCAGTCCCATCAGAGCTTAGATCGGAACTAGGAAAAGAACCTTGTAAGAATAATGTTACTAAACTTTCTAAAAAATCATCTTCCTCATCCCAGAAAGTATAGCCTTCCACACTAGACTCAACTATAAAATAGCCCACCAAAAAAAAGTTAAGTAAATTGACAATTTGTTCTGATGTGAGATTACTAACTAAGCCTTCTTTTGCGATCGCTTTATCTAAATAGTCTGCTACATAACGATTAGCTTCGCTCAAACCCTTCCCCAAAGCAGCACGATTTTCCCTAGGATAATTACCAGCTTCCCCCACAATCGAACGTACCAAATCTGGAGCTTTTTTAAGAGTACGTAGGCTTTCTTGAGCATATTCTTGTAAAAAATCTGCCATATTATCTCTTGCACTGGCTTGCTCTACTAGAGTATGAACCAGTCGAGCAAACACTGCTGAATCCTGAATTACAGCCAAAAGCAAGCGATACTTGTTCCCGAAATTCCGAAATAAAGTAACTTCGTTCACCTGGGCGCGTTCTGCAACAGCCTTAGTAGTGGTTTCTGTAACACCTCTTTCGGCAAATAAATCTAAGGCAGCTTCGATGAGACGGGCTTTGGTGGACTTTCGGGGGTTAGGCATAAAGACTAAAACGCTTATTAGGGTATGGCTGGTTCAAATAGATAATGTAAGTGACACTTGCAGCTAATGGTAATACCTGCTACACTGCAAAATGTAAGTGGTACTTGCAAAACTTATTTAAAATTATAGCCATAAGACTAGCGAGTATTCCATAGATTAAGCGTTATCAATCAAAGACTCAACTTATTTAACAAGCTATCGAGCTTTGTTATCCCAAACCATTTTTAGAACAAGTTAGTAATGACACAACAATTAATTGCCCCCAAAAAACCTTTACCAGTAGAAAAGAAAGAAGAAAAAGAAGAAAAATTAAAACTCTGTTGGGTTAATATTTTCTTTTTTGCCTCCCTACATCTGGTAGCTCTTGCTGCACCATGGTTTTTTTCTTGGTCTGCTTTGGGAGTAGCAATTTTCTTGCATTGGTTAACAGGTAGTCTTGGTATCTGTCTGGGATACCATCGTATTTTGACTCACCGCAGTTTACAAGTGCCTAAGTGGTTAGAAAGAACTTTAGTGACTTTTGGTGCATTAGCAGTAGAAGGAGGTCCTATTTTTTGGGTAGCAGGACACAATCTACACCATGCTTATACAGAAGATAATGATAAAGACCCCTATTCTGCTAAACGAGGTTTTTGGTGGAGTCATATGGGTTGGTTGATGTACAAACAAGATAAGTACTTCGACTACGAACAATACAGAAAATATGCGCCTCGCGCTGATAGAGATCCTTATTACCGTTGGTTAAACAATAACTTTATCCTGCTTCAGATTGCTTTAGGTTTTGCTTTACTAGCTATTGGTGGTTGGTCTTTTGTAATCTACGGTGTGTTTGTCAGAGCCGTAACCCTATGGCATTGTACTTGGTTTGTTAACTCTGCTACTCATTTTTGGGGTTACAAAAACTTTGAATGTGAAGATGGTTCTCTCAATCTCTGGTGGGTAGGTATCTTGGCTTATGGCGAAGGTTGGCACAACAATCATCATTTCAGACCCCGTGTTGCTAAAGCTGGTCAACGCTGGTGGGAAATTGATGTTACTTGGTGGGCAATTCAAGTATTACGAAGTTTAGGTTTAGCGAAAAAAGTTGTAATGTAATTACAAACTAGAGACGCAAAATTTTGCGTCTCTCAAAGTATCTGGCGTCTATTGCGATTCTATCTGACTTCATCTTTAATATCTTCTCCGACATCAACGGCACCATCTTTAATATCTTCTCCCACATCAACAGCACCATCTTTAATATCTTCTCCCACATCAACAGCACCATCTTTAATATCTTCTCCCACATCAACAGCACCATCTTTAACCTCTTCTCCCACATCAACGGCACCATCTTTCACATCTTCAAAGCCTTCTTTAATATCATCTAAGAAACCTTTATTATTTTGAAAAACAGAGTTATTTAATTGTTCTTTTATTTGGGATTTAAACGCTACAATACTTTCAAAACTAGACTTATTCAATAATGTTTTATCAAAAGACTGAGATATGTTAGTTGGCTCACTCCCAACTGGCAACAAAAAAGAGATAAGAGCTATAGGATAAAAGTAAAATTTTCGATTATACATGACTTTAAAATTAAACTCCTAAATAAATTTTAACTCCTTTCAATTAAGATATTATTTAAGACAACTCGCATATTGATCTTTGAGTTGATCAATTAATCCATGAAATTAGAAAGAACTAAAGACGTACAAGTATTTCCCGTCGCTGATAACACCAGAGTATTGCGATCGCGTACTTGGGATCGGTTAAAGTTTGAGATTGAATACGCTCTGAAAAAAGGAACTACTGCCAACTCCTACTTAATTGAAGGAGATAAAACGGCTTTAATCGATATTCCAGGAGAATCTTTTTCTGATATATTTCTAGCTGCTTTAACTCAACGGATTGATCCAGAGAAGATAGATTATTTAATTTTGGGGCATATTAATCCCAATCGTCTTACCACTCTCAAAAAACTTCTAAATCTTGCGCCCCATATTACAGTGGTTTGTTCTAATCCAGGAGCGATCGCACTTAAAAATATTTTAGAAGAAATACAGTTTAAGATCATCACTATTAAAGGAGAGTCTAATCTAGACTTGGGAGATGGTCATAACTTAGATTTTATTTTAACTCCCAACCCTCGCTATCCCGATCTACTCTGTACCTACGATCCTAAAACCCAAGTTCTCTACACAGATAAACTTTTCGGAATGCACGTATGTGGCGATCGGGTTTTTGATGAAGGATGGACAATAGATAATAATGACCGTCGGTACTACTTTGATTGTCTGATTGCCCCCCATGCTAGGCAAATTACCACAGCTTTGGATAAACTGGCTGAAAAACCAGCAAAAATTTATGCCGTTGGTCATGGGGGTTTGGTTAAATACAGTATCAAAGAATTGACTAGTAACTATCGAGAATGGTTAAAAACTCAGAATACTCGCGAAATTAGTACAGCTCTCATTTATGCTTCTGCTTATGGCAACACCACTACCATAGCTCAGGCGATCGCTAGAGGCATTACTAAGGCTGGAGTAGCAGTAGAAGCAATCAACGCAGAATCTGCTGACCCAGAGACAATTAAAGTTGCAGTAGAAAAAGCCCAAGGTTTTATTATGGGTTCTCCTACCCTAGGGGGACATGCTCCCACTCAAATTCAAACTGCTTTAGGAATAGTTTTAAATAATACTAATAAAACCAAATTAGCAGGAGTTTTTGGTTCCTATGGTTGGAGTGGAGAAGCCATAGACATTCTGGAAAGCAAGTTTCGTAATGCTGGCTATAGTTTTGGTTTTGAGCCGATTCGAGTTAAATTTAAACCCACCGATGCCATCCTAAAAACCTGTGAAGAAGCAGGAACCGATTTTGCTCAAGCTTTGAAAAAAGCCCTTCGTACTCGTAACCCCAAAATTTCTCAGGGAACATCAGGAACAGATAGAACAGGGCAAGCTTTGGGGCGTGTAGTAGGTTCTCTGTGTGTTGTTACCACTCAGCAAGAAGAAGTCTCTGGTGCTATGTTAGCTTCTTGGGTATCCCAAGCTACTTTTAACCCCCCTGGTTTAACAGTAGCAGTAGCCAAAGAAAGGGCGATCGAATCCTTATTGCATCCAGGAGCTAAGTTTGTCTTAAACATTCTTCAACAAGGTAAACACATTGGCTTGATGAAGCAATTTCTCAAACCTTTTGCCCCAGGAGAAAATCGTTTTGTCGGTGTTGACACAGAAGAAGCTGAAAATGGCTGTCCCATTCTCACTGAAGCCCTAGCTTATATTGAATGCCGGGTTGATAATAAAATAGAATGTGGCGATCATTGGCTATTATATGCAGTAGCAGAACAAGGTAAATTGCTACAGTCAGAGGGGGTTACTGCGGTTCACCATCGTAAATCTGGAAGTCATTATTAATTTCATCGTCGTCATCGAAAATCCTCATTTTTCTAGGCAGTTTTTCCATTGAAATCCTGCTTTTTTGACATCCTCATAGCTGTCAAACCTTTTTGATAAAATCGCAGCTTATATCAAATCACTTTAGATATGCTGCATATTAATCTCCCCAGTCCCCCTTGTCTTCCTTGTCTTCCTTGTCTCCCCATCCATCAATCATTTGTAGCACACTTAAAGGGAAATGATATTATTGAGAGCTGTGAGCATTAACTTTTCCACTCTATCAAAATTACAAGCACAATAAACAGTCAGAATGAGGTCAAGAATAGATAGAGAAATAATACCTAGCCTCATTCAGGTGAGCAGTCTAAGGGCTTTTAGTAAATTATTCTGAGGAAATAGTTCCTATTGCACCCCTCTGTTGCAAACTTAGCTTCATTTCCTTAGACAGACCAACATTGTTTCCAAATTTCGTTCCTATCACTATTGAACGACTAAAATTGGCATTACTTAAGTTAGCTTCTTGTAAATTAGCATTACTCAAATTCGCACCAATTAAATTAGCTAAGGCTAAACTTGCACGATACAAGTTCCCATGACTTAAATCCGCATTCTCTAGATAAGCACCGCTTAAATCTGCACCACTCAAGTTAACATAGCTAAGATTAGCTTCACTTAAATCTGCATCGGTTAAGTCAACACCTCTGAGATTAGCT
>JASJDF010000282.1 GCA_030065715.1 Xenococcaceae cyanobacterium MO_188.B19
CTCATCAGTTTAAATGCTATTGTATAGAAATTATACTGATTACCTCCTTGCTGTTGGGCATATATCATTGCCTGTTTGGCTTGTTTTAGCAATTCTTCTATCTCTATATTGTTTAAAGGATAAAAAGATACACCAATACTGGCAGTCAAAAAAAGTTCTTTCTCCTGGAGCAAAAAAGGTTGATTAATTTGCTGTAAAAGAATTTGAGCAAAGTCCGCAGCAGCTTGTCTGTCTTTAATGTTGGGCAAAAGAACAGCGAACTGACAGTGTTCTAATCGAAATAGAATTGCCTCACTACAAAAAGCATGAGTACATTGAGTCAATCTTTGGGCTACAGATTGAATTAAAGAATTTTCTTGTTTATTATCTAAATATTCTCTAACTCTCAGAAATCTATCCAAATCTAAATAAAAAACACCTATAGTTTTTTGATTATCTTCTAATGATTTTGTAGGTTCTTCTGATAATAAAGATTTAAATAAATCTCTTAATAATAATTGATTAGGTAGATTAGTTAAACTGTCATTATAAATAGCTTTTCTTTCAGAACAATAGTAACTGAAACTTTCTTTAAGGATAGATTGTTCTTGATGTTTCATCAATGCCATTTTGATGGTAGCATGAAGCTCTCTTTCTTTAAAAGGCTTCATAATATATCCATAAGCACCTGTTTTACTGGCTCTTTCTAAAGTCTGATCATCTGCATAAGCTGTTAAATAAATGATCGGAATGTCATGATTTTTTCTGATAATAGAAGCAGTTTCAATTCCATCAATCTTGCCTTTAATAGCAATATCCATAAGAACTAAATCAGGTTGATTGGAATCAACAAATTCGATTGCTTCTTGACCATAAGAAATAATTGCAACCACTTCATATTTAAATTTTTTTAATTTATTAGCCAAATTTTTGGCAATTAATAATTCGTCTTCTACAATTAATATTTTTGTTTGATTCATAATAAATTTTAAATTATGACATTAACCAAACTATATCCAGCTTTTATACTAATCAAGGTTATTAGAGAATTTATAAGATATAGCTGATATTTTTAAACTTTATGCCCCAATTTTCATTGTAAAAATAAAAACCTAGTTTGATATCAGAATAAATACCGTATTTTATAAATTTTTTGATAATTTTTTTAGGATAAAAATAGTTTTTTGTAACTTAATTACTATTACAAACTTAAATATGATTGATAACTCAGAAAAAATACTTAGAGAGTATGTTAAATATACTTAGACAAATGAACTATAAGAAGACTAGTTTTTGGTTTTGATCTTTTTGAGAAAAATTAAAATTAATTATTATTTATATGAACTGTAATTAAGAATTTTACGGTCTAAGTTTACGTCAAATGGCTGAATCGCTTTGATTGAGTGATCTAAATCACTTTTTGCTGTTACATCCCTCTTTAGAATGTGAACATATTAAGAAAAATGAAGTTAAGGAGGAACAAGAAGAAGACTTTAATAGACCCTGATGCTGGTTCTCAGTTTAAATACTTTGGGTTCAAGTCTCTATCCCCTTCTTAAGCAGTTTTTGCCTTCATTAATTAGAGGAAACAGCTATGCAATTCTCTTTCCCATTGCTCAATTTATTAATCAATGCTGAACAAAAAAATTTTACAGGAAGAGCCTTAGTTCAGTCTCCAAAGAATATTCAATGGAAATTCTATTTTTTCCTAGGACAATTAATTTGGGTTAATGGAGGAATGCATCCTAATCGTTCCTGGCTCAGACAGTTAGTTAAATTTGCTTCAGAAGTCAATTGTGAAGAACTTTTTTCTGATAGCCGATATTACTACGAATGTAGTCAATACCAAACTCTATACTTATTATCTAAAAAACAATTGATCAGTAAAGATTGCCTTAAGTCTATTCTTGAAACTAGAATTAAAGAACATTTTTTGGATATTTTACAAGAAGCCCACAGATACGATATCCAATACATTATGTCTCCAGATAGTCCCCGTAATTTATTAAATTCTGGATTTAAACCCGACTTAGCATTTATTGAATCCCAAAAACTGTTTGTGACGAGTTATAAATATAACTCTTTATTTGAGCAATCACCTTTCAAAAATCTTTCCTTAAATTTGGCTCCCAAAGTCGTAGATAGTAAAAAAGTGGAAGTTCAAGTTGACTTCAATGCTTCTAAAGACTTGATTCATCTCTTAAAGGGTCAATTGACTTTAAAAGATTTAAGTTTGAAACTGAATAAAGATGTCCTTCAGGTTACTCATGCTTTATCGACTTACTATGATCAAGGAATATTAGAACTTATAGATGTCTCAGATTTGGCTAGTAACTTTACTATCCAACAATATACTTCTGAGTTTTTGCAACTTGCTACCGCCCAGCCACAATTCACTGTAACTTGCATTGATGATCACAACAAAGTTCATCAGATGATGAACCAAATTGTTACTGACTATGGTGGCAGATTTGTTGGTATTCAAGACGAATTTCAAGTTCTTCCTCGTCTTATAGAAGATACTCCTGATATGATTTTTATCAAGATGACAATGCCAGTGGTTAATGGTTATGAACTATGCGCTCAAATCAAACGAATTCCTCAATTTAATCAAATTCCGATTATTATGCTCTCCAAGAGCAACTCTCTCACTGAGCGGATGAGAGCTAAACTAGTTGGCATTTCTGATTTTATGAAACCCTTTGACAAAAAGCAAATAACCAAAATTATCAACAAATTTACTCCTGATTCTGTAAATTTGCCATATCCATCTTGTCCTATTCGAGCTTTAAGTTAGGAAGATTTCTAATCAAAACTATATTCAAGCTAGTATTGAGTATTCAAGTTATGGTCTCAATAGAAGGTATAATTATCCAGTCCTAGGAACACGCTCTATTTGGGCATAACCACTAAATAAAAGAATTTTTCCGTGGGTTTCTAAGCGATTAAGACGTAATTTAACCCCATCTAGGTCGAAACGATCTAAATCAATCATTTCGTTCAGAATCTGACCTAAAGCATTCATTAGCTGCTTAGATAGGTCTCGTAAATCAGAGGGAACATCTTCTGCTTGGAATTGAATATCCTCAAACTTGATACGTTTTCTTTTAGCTACCTTAATTGCCGACATAAAGCTAATAGGAATAGTTGTATTGCCCCAAGTCGCTTTTGCTAAAAACTTGACTCTATTATCTGGAAGTAGTTGCAATTTTACATTTGCAAATGAAACTGGTTCACCCCCAGATATTGCGGTTAAAGCTGGTACAGTAAGACCTTCTAGACGCTTTCTTACTAGTTCAGCGTGAAAGGCTTGGTTGAGGTCACTTTCCGTTAGTTTGATTTTTGCGATCGCCTGAGTTGGTTGCTTAAGGGCTATTTTCCCTTGCATGACCGAACTAAAATCAAGAGATACAGCATCAGTCTCAAAGGACATTTCTTCTGTACGAAAATCCCGACGAATCACTAAACCAGTCCCTTCCATCTTAAAGCTGTCTATCGTACCTTGTAGAAGCTTACTTGAAGGATTGCAGCGCACTGTGACGTTTACCGAATCGCTACGGGTAAACAGATGGCGAATGGTATTACTTGCGACTTTATTGAGCAGATTTTCTCCCCAATCACCGCCTTTATTGTTATTGAAACCAACGAAGCCACCAAACATAAAGCAAAAAATCCAGGTTAGATTTCTCTATCTTTGTAACAAAATATTAAGAATATCGCAATTAAGTACTATCAGAGGTTCGGTCATTCCTCGTGAGTGCTGACAGATAACACCCAAGACTCTATGAGATGATTAACCTGTTCTGGAACTTCATCGTGGGGACAATGACCAGCCTCAAGATAGTATTCTACCAATTTGGGGTAATGTTGGCGAAATTTTGCGCCCCTTTCTTTGGCATTGATCCAAGGATCCCCTTCTCCCCACAACATCAATAAAGGGCATTCCATTTGCTTGAGCAAGGTATCAATTTTTTCTCCTTGAGGACTTTTAAAAACGGAAGCAAATACTTGTGGTGCGCCAGGATCGCAGGATGGACGATAAATATCTTCTACCAATAAATCTGTTACCGCACTATGATCTACATAGACTTGTTTGAGGGTTTTACGAATCATACTTTTGCGACGCACATACTGAAATAGTAAATAACTAGCCCAAGGTTGTAATAAGATAGAACGACTTATACTACCGATAAGTTTTTTAAAAGAATTTTTCGGAATTTTTGCCTGACTATCACTAAAAGGACCCGCGCTGTTGATTAAAATCAAGCCAGTAGCAGATTCAGGTTTTTGGGCTGCTACACACAGACAAGCATAACCACCAAGGGAATTACCAGCTAGGACTACTGGTTGACCAATGACTTCGGTAATAAAGTCATGAAGTTGATCTCGCCACAGACTACCACTGTATTGTAGTTGAGGTTTTTGCGATCGCCCAAACCCTAGTAAATCAATTGCCCAAACTTGGAATTTTTCTTGAAGTTGCTTAATATTCTTACGCCAATGATCTGTAGATGCACCAAAGCCATGAACTAGAAGTAGAGGGGGTTTTTGCACTTGATTATGTCCCGATTGAACATAATAGATAGAATGTCCTCGCCATTGCCAATAGTTACCTGGAATTGAATGTGTTAAAGTCGCTTGCATTATGTATCCAAAAAATTAAGTAATATTAACTTTCGTTACTGTACAGTTTATATAAAATCCCAGTATGGTGACAGTTAAAATAATTAAATAGGTACTTATTCAGTTCAGTAGATCAGAATTATAGGGAGAATTATAGTGTCTGTAGGAATATCTACAATTAAAGAAAGCTCTACCTCTACAGTTCGTAAACCAGCACCTCGATATCGAGTTTTACTGCATAACGATGATTTCAATTCAATGGAATATGTGGTAGACACTCTCATGAAAACAGTAGCGGGAATGACTCAGCCCCAAGCTGTTAGCATTATGATGGAAGCTCACACCAATGGGAAAGCATTGGTTATTACTTGTGCTTTGGAACACGCTGAGTTTTATTGTGAAACTTTATGCAATCATGGTTTAACTAGTACCATCGAGCCAGATGATTAGGTAGTAAGAATTATCAAAAAATTAAAACAGATTAAAAAAAAACCAGTTGTTTGGAGAGTAATAGCTTTTTTACTCTTACTATCCCTCCTCTGGTTGCCTTTTGCTATACCAATTTATTTACTATTTAATAGTGACCCCAATTTAACTACCATCTTGACTATGGGATGGTTATTTATTGCTTTTATTTTGGTACAAATATTTTGGGGTCGCTATGTTTATCAACAGCCCAATATTTTCCAAGACTATGGTTTAATTAGAAACTCTAAAATATTTTTAGAACTATTTTTGGGTTTAGCCCTTGGCTATTGTTTTTGTAAAATACTCTATCTTACAGAATTTTTATTGGGATGGGTTTATATTAAACCTATTTCTGGGAATGCCTTAGTTTTAATTTTGGAAGGATTGCTTAGTGCTTTAGGAATTGCTTTCGCCGAAGAATTGGTGTTTCGTGGTTGGATATTAACTGAATTAGAAAAAGACTATAGTCAAAAAACGGCTTTGTTGGTCAGTTCAACAGTTTTTGCGATCGCTCATTTTCTCAAACCCTTATCAGAAATTATTCGGACTTTTGTTACATTTCCTGCTCTATTTATTTTAGGTTTAACTTTAGTTTGGGCAAAAAGGAGTAAACAAAATCGTTTAGGATTGCCTATAGGCTTACACTGCGGATTAGTCTGGTGCTACTACATTTTGAATGTAGGAGAACAAATAGAATATACAGAAAAAGTTCCATCTTGGATCACAGGAATTGATGGAAATCCTATTGCAGGAATATTAGGTTTAACATTGCTAACACTATTAGCAATCTTGATCAGAAATATGGCAGTTAAGAGTGATTTGTAACTACTAAAACCTAAAAAAGAGATTAACATAAGTAGAAATAATTTCCTGACCCCAAAATAAAGTTACTACTCCACCCAAAGCCAAAAAAGGACCAAAAGGCATGGGTTGCTTTTTATTTAATATTCCGAGTAATATTGCTCCACCACCGATTATGGAACCTAAAGCACAAGCTAAGAGACTAGAGAGCAAAACATATTTCCATCCCAACCACATACCGATAGTAGCCATCAATTTCCCATCACCGTCTCCCATAGCTTGCTGTTGCAAGATCATGGAACCGATAAAAGCAATAATTTCTAAGAGCCAAATTCCTAAAACTGCACCAGCAATACCAAACATGAGTTTTTGGGCTGTACCTTCAGTCTGCCCTATTTGCCAGCCAATGACTCCTTGAAAAACCAACCCCAGGACTAAACCAGATTTGGTTAAGGAGCCTGGTAGAGTCATCGTGTCAAAATCAATTAGGGATAGAGCAAATAACCAACTAACAAATGCCCAATAACCTACAGTTTCGATGCTATAACCAAATTCCCAAAATATTAATAAAAAATAGATTCCCGTAGCAGCTTCTACTAAAGGATAACGACTAGAAATAGATGTTTTGCACCATCGACAACGACCACGTAACCACAACCAACCAAAAATGGGAACATTTTCGGTTTTGCCTAGTTTGTGAGAACATTTGGGGCAACGAGAAGGAGGATGAACCAGAGATAATCCCGCAGGAATACGATAGACAACTACATTTAAGAAGCTGCCAATACAAGCCCCAAAGGTAAAAACTAAGATATTAGCGATCTGCTCCGCAGCCTCCCGAAGAGAAACCGCTGCAACCAGCGTTTCCATAATTAGTTACAAATTGATTGATGAGTGAGAACTAAGTTAAAAATTCCCTTTATCTAGTAAAAACTACCAATCACACCAAAAATTCGACTAATACACTCTATTGTCGCTGATTCAACAAGCTTGTTCTGTTTCCAGTTCGCTGAATAGAATAAAACATTCTCCCGGTAACAATATAGGATTTTCTCTAAAAATTAAATGTCCCCGAAGACTGTCTCGATCGATCGCGACTCCGTAAGGTTGTTTTATGAACTTAGAATTAATCTGGCTGTAAGCACGATAAATTCTTCTAGCTGCTTTAATGAGAGTTGGGTCAGAAAACATAACAAGATACTCGCTTTACTAAGACCGATATTTTAACTGCCAATGGCAAAACGATCCCCAAAATAGAACTGCTTCAATTTAACCCAATTTCTCTAAAACCAATGTAACTATATGTAACTTTTTATGAATTATTATTTAACAACTCCTGTTTCTGCATAACGGACTAGTTCACCCAACTTTTGCCTCAAGGTTTCTAAACCCAAACGTTTACGAGCGGAGATAAAAACAGCGAGAGGATATTCTTCTTGGGCTTTGGCTAAAGTTTCGCTGTCTACGGTATCTAATTTGTTAAAAGCTAAGAGGATGGGACCTGGGGTAATGGGCATTTGCCCCAAAATTTTCATCACAGAACGAGTTTGAGACTCCCAAGCAGGATGGGCGAGATCAACTACATGAAGGAGGGCATCTGCTTCGGTAACTTCTTCTAGGGTGGCTCGAAAAGCATCTACTAAGGATGGTGGTAATTCTTGGATAAAACCTACTGTGTCTGTGATTAAGATATTACAAGATTGGTGAGTTACTTCATCCACTATAGATAGACGACGAGTTGTGGGATCGAGAGTCGCAAATAACTGATCCGCAGCATAGACTTCCGCGTTAGTTAAAGCATTAATCAGTGTAGATTTACCTGC
>JASJDF010000283.1 GCA_030065715.1 Xenococcaceae cyanobacterium MO_188.B19
TTGATTTTCCTGTTCCTTTTCGTTTGTGGTTGCTACCACTTTTTCTGATTGATTTTCCTGTTCCTTTTCGTTTGTGGTTGCTACCACTTCCTTAGGTTCTTCAGCTTTTTTCTCTGAGGGTTTTCGCGGTGTTACTTTTTTCTTAACTGGTGCTTTAAATTTAGCATTGTTGGTAATAGCGTCTTGTAAATTAGCCAGAGTAAAATTAGACCCAATTAAATTAGATTTGGTTAAATTAGCTTTGGTTAAATTAGTATCTTCTAAATTAGTTTTAGTTAAAACAGCTTCTTGTAAATTGGCTTGGATTAAACTTGCACCACTGAGAGTTGCCTCATGAAGTATAGTTTTGACTAAATTAGATTGCCTTAAATCTGCATCTTCTAAGTTGGCTTTAGTTAAATTAGCTTCTTGTAAATTGGCTTTTTGTAAATTAGCTTGTCGGAAACTAGCATTAGTAAAGTTAGCTCCTTGCAAGTTGATTTTATCTAAATTCGTATAGTCTAAATTTACTCCTGTAAAGTCTCGTTGACCTGACTTATACCGTTGGATTAGTTCTTGAGCTTTCATCTGTCTTATTTATTTTATTGTCAAACTTTAAAATCAAAAATATTACTACATCAAATCAGTTTTGACTTGTTGCAATAATTCTTTAACTGCGATCGCATTTTGGGGACGATTTTCAGGATTAAACTCAGTTAAATTGTTAATTACTTTGACTAAATGTTGAGGAATGCCAATACCTTCTAAACCAAGAAATCTTTTTTCATTAAAGTCATAGAAGTGACTAGGAAGTTGTTTACTTAAAAAGTAAATTAAGGTGGCTCCAAGAGCATAAAAGTCTGATTGAATGCAAGGATTTCCTGTACTTTGTTCTGGCGCACCAAAACCAGGAGTAGCAATACGAGTACCTGGTGGAGTAGTGGCTTCTTTCACTGCACCAAAATCAATTAATACTACCTGACGGGGATTGTATCTAAGAATCAGATTGGCGGGTTTAATATCTCGATGAATTACGGGGGGGTCCAGATTCTGGAGATAGTGGAGAATGTCGCATAAGTCGATCATCCAATCAATTACGTCTGAGTTAGTGTAGGTGGGAATTTGTTCTAGATTTTGACCATGAATTAACTCCATTAGTAGAGAATAACGTTCACTAGTGTAGAAAAAATCATAGTATTGGGGAACACCAGAATGTTTTAGAGAGCTAAGAACTCTAGCTTCTCTTTGAAACATCTCGCGAGCCTTGGCTTTTTGAGCTAGTTCGGTGCTAATTTCTTTGAGAACTGCGAGTTTTTTATGATAATAGCTATAAACTAGATAAGAGGTACTCATGCCTCCAACAGCTAGAGTTTCTAAAACTTCGTATTCCCAACCAGTGTCAGGATTAGTAATAACTCCTTTGCCTTTAATTAAACGTCCATCAAGACGACAGAAATATAGACAGGGAGGATTTGGCAGACAGCACTCCACGTTTATTTTCCTTTTGACAATTCAACAAGGTATCTCCAGTAAAACGCAGAGTGTTGAACAAAAACCATAAAACTTTACATATTTTATTTAGTTGTTTTCTATTTAACCTATAAATTTTGATCAATGGTGGTGAATTGTAATTACTGGCATTTACTATACTAAGTACAAACTTCATTTTATTTAGGTTGAACTACTGACTGTGTCGAATATTAGTAGTACCATTTCCACTAAAGTTTTACACTTTAACGATTCTCCTGTTTCTTTTGAGGTGATAGTTAAAAATTTGAGTAGTGGTTATGCTTCGTTTAAAGTCAATCTTGGTGCTGCTGGTGCTGACCCCAATATAGGAGATCATTGGTACAGTCTAGATCCAATTACTTCCACCCTGATTCCTTCAGGAGATAGTACTAAATTTAAGATTAAGATTCTCAGCACGCCGATCTTGGGGATGGATTTAATTAATTTAGAAGTAAGGGTAGCTTCTGTGGAGTTACCTGATATTAATTATCACAATGTAAAATTGTATATCTCTTCGGTAGTTGAGCAATTAAAAGTATATCTGCCTGTAGATTCTTTTGCGATCTATCCCCGCAAGATTTTAGATATTCCTGTGCGTGTTAGTAATCCTAATCACTATTCAACAGATGTGATTCTAAGATTAAGTGGTTTAGATGATCGATGGTTGGAGAGGGGGAGTGAAAGAAGATTAAAAATTGGTGCAGGAAAGGAAGGAGAAATCAAGTTTACCTGTCAAACACCTATTGTTAAAGAAACTCCCTGTGGTATTTATCCTTTTATGGTTAAAGCTTATGTCAGGAATGAAGAATGGGGAAAAGCGAGGGGAAATATTGAAATTAGACCTATAGGAACAGTTTTTTTTAGCATTACTCCCCAATCCCATGCTTTACCTAGTAAAGCTTCTTGGTTACCTCAATTTAAGATTGAACCAGCAATCTATCGCTTAGGTTTAAAGAATGCTAGTAATGTAGATCAGAATCACATTACTATTGCTGTAGAAGATTCCAACTGCGACTGTCGAGTCATTCCTGATTCGGGAGCAGCCAAACCAGGAGTAACTCTTAACTTAAATCTAGAAGCTAGAAAAAAACGCCATTGGTGGGGTTTAAAGCGCAAGTATCCCTTAAAAATTATTCCTGCTCTTAGTGATCGACGTTTAAATACTACTGATCCTAGTAGTCATACTATAGAGTTATGGGTGCATCCCTTATTACCATTATGGTTGCAATTAGGATTAGGTGCGATCGCGATCGCCTTAATACTATGGTTATTATCCCTCTTATCGATTAAAGGACACACAGATCAGGTAAACTCTGTAACATTTGATAATAGTATTGATACTATCTTAAGTGGTTCTAGGGATGGAACTGTACGCCAATGGAAAGCAACTCCCGATCATATTCTTTGTCGGGGGTTAAACTGGCAAAGATTTTGTTTGCATCATCAAGCTATATTATTTGGCGAAGAAAATGCTACTAATCCAGATGAGATTGAAGTGATTAAGTTGCGTTCTGATAATAATGCTTCCAGGGAATTTGCTTTTATTGGTTTTGATAGTGGTCGAGTGAGTAAGTTAAATATCCAGACTTATAGGGAAGAAACTCTGATAGATCATCAAGATTCCTCAAATCGGATTTTAGATATTGCCCTTAGTCCAGATTTAAAAACCATCTATTTAGGGAGAGGTACCAGATTATTAAGATGCAACTTGGAAGAAAAATGTGACACTAGTAATGGTTCCAATAATTTGATTAGACCCAAAAAATCGATTCATGCTTTGACTTTAACTCCCGATCATAAAAGTATCTTAGCAGGAGGTCAGGAAAATGATGTTTTTATGGTTGGATTAGGAGGTAAACATAAAGTTTCTAATTTTAATAGACTACATCCTCCATTGAGTAAAGAGAGCGATCAAATCACTGGACTTAAATTTACCGAAAATAATATTTTGGTTAGTAGTGATAATCGAGGTTTACTGCAAATTTGGAATTTTAATGAGTGTAATAATGGTAAGTGTAAACTGCTCTATAGCAGTCAAAAATCCCAAAGAGTTGGAATCAAAACTATTGCCTTAAGTAAATATGAATCAGATATATACTATTTAGCAACAGGAGATACTGATGGAAAAATCGAATTGTGGTCATTTAGAGCAAATCTACGTTCTGTAGAATTGAAGCTAGAAAAAACTATTAAATATCCTCAAGAAATTAGAAGTGTTGATATAATTCATCAACGAAATGATTCTCACAACCGATTATTGATTCTTAGTGGTAGTCAAGATTACAAAGTGAGATTAGATATTCATAACATCAAATGATGAATGATAAATGATAAATGTTAAATGCTAAATACTAAATGTTATGAGTTTTCAAGAAAATGGATTATACATTACTATCTTCCCACCCAAAGGAGAAGAAATTGCTCCCACAAAAACTAATAAAACTGTAGTGAATATTACTAATAAAACCCATGAAGGTGGAATCAGATTAGAAGTTTCTTTAGATTTACCGCTAGAATTAAAAACATGGTGCAAAAATTCTAGTCGTAATGTTACTATCGGCTATCAAAAATCTCAAGAGATCGAGTTTTTATGGGACATTCCTCCCCAAGCTCTTCCTGGTACTTATAACTACAACTTACGTATTAGATTTCTCCGCTCTACATCTTTTTATGCTTTTCAACCAAAGCGTCGTCAATTAACTATACTTCGTACCAGAATTAAACCCCAAATCAGTAATATAGAACCTAGTTTTACTATAATTCCTGGTAGTAGTTCTACTAAACCGATTACTTTATCTTCAGGGAAAATTTTAAACTTAGAAATTGATGTTCATAATCGCTCCAAAAATGTTGATAACTATCGTATTAGTACTGATCTAGATAACTCTTGGTACACAATTCATTATCCTGAAGCCTTACAAAGAGTAGGAGCTATTGACGGCAATGAAGCACTAAATTTAAATCCTAATCAACAAGGAAAAGTTCATCTTACTATCAACCCCCCTGCTGATATTGTTGCTGGCAATTATAAACCAGAAATAGCTTTATATTCTCTTAATTCTCCCGATCTATTTCTTAAAAAAATACTCTATCTAAATATACCACCACAATATCTTTTAGAAGCAGAATTACAAACTATTTTAAATAAAGTTAGCTATAAAAAAGGTCAGTATAAAATAAATTTAATTAATCGCGGTAATACTTTTCGGGCAATTGACCTGCGAGCTTATAGTAGTGATGAAGATGAATGTTGTGAATATTATTTAAAGCCCGCTTCTGTAAGAATTCCTCCCAATAAAACTATCGAAGTGGAATTAGAAGTCAAACCCAACTCTAAACAGAAAAGACCTTTTATATCCACGAAACAATTTAATTTTCAAGTTGATTTAATAGATCCAAAAGAGCATCCTTTACCCAAAACTTTACCCCTTAAAAGCAGCTTATTTTGGCGATCGCGTCCTCTATGGCAAACAGTATTATTATTGCTTTTAGCTGTAGGTTTTATTGGTGGTGTCGGCTGGTTTATCTGGAAAAAAATTACTGCCAAAAAACCAACGGTAGAGCTTACATTAACACCGGAGAAAAACCAATATTACTATGATGGAGATCCTATTGCTGTTAACTGGACTATAAAGAACCGTGAAACAATCAATAAAATAATTATCTTTGATCAAGAACGAGGAGCTAAAGACATTAATAACACTAAATGTTATGTATTCAAGCAAGAATTAGAACAAGAAAACTGTTATCTAATTGATAAATTTATTTCTCCTCAAAATAATACTCCTGATCGGTCATATGGAGAATGTGTAGCTAATAATGACAAGATAATAAGTTGTTCTGGAGTAATATTTAATCATGCCCAGAAAGTTAAAGATTATACTTTTAAACTAAAATCATTTGGGATAAATCAAGCTCCTCAAGTGATAACAAGTGAAACTGTAAGTATCTTACAAATACCAACCTTAGAAGTATTAGAGCCCTTAAAAGTTTTTCCTGATAAAGACCTATATAGACCTAGAGAGAGAATAGAATTAAAGTTTGAAGTATCTGATATAGAAAATAATTTTGTAGGAGAAGACAAAATATTTCTCATCGTTAACGATCAACGCCGACAAGCACCCATTATTTCCAAGCAAAATATCAATCAGTTTTGTTCAAAAGTTCATACCAACAGCTATTCTTGTAAGATATCTATCTCCGATCTCAGAGATGGTAAACATAGTTTAGAAATAGAATTTCAACACGATCCTGATGCACATGGACAAATCAAGAAAAAATTAGAAAGACATACAATCCCCAAACAAATTATTGTAAAAACCCCAATTAAACTGAACTATTTTACAGTTGATGGTAGTAGTAATCCTGCCATTGAAGTAGAACCCGATACACTAATTAGAATTAGTTGGTCAGTTACAGGAAACAATCTGGAAGTATCTCTGGGAGAATGCGGTCATGGTACTTTTGGTAGCCGAGGCGAAAAATACATTACTGTACCAGAAAAACAAACTTTGGCTTGCATTTTAACGGCGTCAGATGAGAGTGGTCAAAAGACTCAATTAGGACAAATAAAAGTTAGAGCCAAAGAAAAACCCAAACCAGAACCACCAATTATCATACAAGACCCTTTTAATTTGCAGAATTAACACTATATTTTACGAATCGGATTTAGTATCATCTTTTTTAGCCACGATAAACACTGCTTTGTTTTTACCTGGTTGCCATTGATAGTCAATGACAAAACCAGCATCAGTAAGACTTGTTACTAATTCTTGCACTTTAAAAACCTTGACTAAAGGGAAAAAACCCAAAAATTTGCCAATAGGTGCAATAATCTTAAACCATGGCATATTATCTCCAAGGCACGCGGTACTAGTCGCGAAAACTCCCCCTGGTTTGAGCATTTGATAAACTTTTGCGATCAGCGAAGCTGGCACTGCCGTGATCGCATTTTCTTTGTTTTCTAGTAAGTGCAAAATACTCAATCCTAATACTGCGTCATAGGTGCAATCTTCTACATCTAATTCTTCGATAGTTAATTGTTCAAAGGTCACATTGTTAATGTCTTGAGCTGTCGCTTTACTTTGAGCAATAGCAATCATATTTGCTGAGATATCTATTGCCCGAATATGTTTAACATAGGGTGCGTGAATAATAGCAGTCGATCCTGTACCACAGCCAAATTCCAGTACTTGCATATCTGGCTTAAAATAGCCTTGGGTTACTTGTAATTTTTTCTGATAGGATGGCTCATCAGAAATAGGTTTTTTTGAATATTTTTCAGCAATTTTATCCCAAAACTTAGTAGCAGTAGTCATAATTATTTCCTATTAACTGATTGATAGAATTGTTCGATGTCTTTAATAGATCGCAAATGATATACTTGCTTTGTGTCTTTTGCTGCTTCTACATAGGCTCGATATCTAGGGGTGAGCTTCTTATGACATAGCCCAACAATGTAATAACTTTTGATTGTCCCTCTCAGTACAGAACTACCTTTGGGCCAACTAGTAGGCGATACAAAAAATCCTTGGAAAAATCGTTTCGTAACCCACCAATAATGGCGCAACGGTGACATATCCACATATATCAGAGTATCTGCCCTATCTAAACGTTCCCATACCGTATCCAAAGAACCAAAGCCATCAACAATCCATCGATCTTGTTGGAGGATTTCGTCGTGAGCTTTTTTATACTCCTCGTGGGGAACTTCAACACCTCCAGGCTTGTATTGAATTAAGTCCAATGGGATCAGAGGTAACCCCGTCATTGCTGCTAAATTTTTGCTAAGAGTAGATTTACCGCCTCCTGCATTGCCAAATACAGCGACTTTTTGCATTCTGCTCCTGCTCCATACTATATTCACAATTTATTTTAGTGATCACCATCACAAAATCATCATCCCCTGGCTGTTTATTAGGCAACTCCAGAAAAACTAATGCTATTCAACCCACAAACAAATAGTTATTCATTTTTTAGTCTAAACTCAAATTTATTAGGTAGCACTAAAATATCCTTTTTCTTTTGAATAATTAGAGTAATGCTTAAATAAGCCAGAGTATGAACCAAAAGCATTACCCAATTTACCGATAAATTATGCCAGTTAGAAGCATATACCTCACTAGATTTAAATATCGGAGACGATTCACCGATCAAATTAACATTAGCCAAAGCTCCATAGGCTCCTACA
>JASJDF010000284.1 GCA_030065715.1 Xenococcaceae cyanobacterium MO_188.B19
ATCACTGAGTAACATAAATAGGTCATAAGCCATTTGCAATTTACCAATTACGATGGGAGCTTGTTCTACTGGAATTTGTTCTGCTAAAACATAGGCTAAACCTGGGTTTCCTGTAGTCAGGGTCGAGATAAATTGGAGTACAGGGCTTTTAAGTAAATTAGTTAAACCTTGGGTAGTGGACATTTGCAAGGTGTAGCGGTCTATAATTTTAGCAGCAGCTACGGTACGAGCTTCTATATCTTCTAAGAAACGAGCTAGTCTTAATTGTTTGGCTGGCGCGATCGCGTCTATAATACCTATAGAAACAGCATCTATTCCCCAAGCTTCACGATTGGTTTTACGATCTTTAGTGACCAAAGGCAGCATTAAATCAGAATATTCTGCTAAAGACTCGTTGCGATAGGCAACAGCTTCTCTTATTGCCTTTTCTTTAGGTTTAGCTCCTTCTTGCCAATTATAAGGGGGATTCCATTCCCGAATCGGGCGCAAACGATCTACTTGAGTAACTATAGTAATGGTTGGTAAGTGAGCAATTTCGGTTTTAATCTCTTCTAAGAAATCCCGATCCATTTGTAGCGCGGGATCAAGACAAGGAGTGACTAATAATAATAAGTCCGCATTTTTGGCATAGTCTATTACTAAATCTCGCAACTCTTCTCCATTAACTTGTTCATAACCAGGAGTATCCCACAGTATAAGACTTTCCCCTGTGTTAGTTTGCCATTGATAACTTTGAATCTTATCTGTACTGGGTAACACATCTATTTCTGCTAAATCTTCCTGAAATAGAGTATTAATACAACTACTTTTACCTGCCCCAGTGCGCCCCACTAAAAGAATATTAACTGGTTTTTGTTCTACTGCTTCTGGAGTTTCGGCTTGTTCTAAGATGCTTTTTATAGTCTGGGTTTTGGTTTCTGGAATCTTGAGAGTAGTAGTAGCAAAAGCAGGAGGTAAGGTATTGCCACTATAAAGAGCGATCGCTTGACAAGAGAGATTTCTTAATGCTGTCTCCCGAAATAACTGATTAAAATTGCCTAAGAGTTGTTGATTAGCTTCCTTACTATAGCTAGAACTGGCAGTTTTTGCGATCGCTGCTGCGGGATTTAACACCCATTGCGCCCAACCCAATACTTTCAACACTCTTCTGGCTGAAGGTTCTAACTTACGATAGGTTTCATAGGTTTCATAAGCTTGTCCGATGCTGACTTGCTCCAAAATAGGGGATAATTTTGCAATCCAGCGATCGGTATCATCTACTGTACCCCGAATTAAACCATAAGCTTGGGGAATATAGATATTGAGTAAAGGGCGTTTAACTTCTGGATGGTAAGTATGGGCGACTTCTGTAACAATATCTCGACAACGTAACCAAAAGGCGGAGAAATCTTGCCAAATTAAAGGATCGTTAGCAGATTGTTGGATAATCTTGTCTATTGCGGTAGCTAATTCTTCATTGTTTGTGTCTATGCTGCTTTTTGCTTCTGCTGATAACTCTTGAGTCAGATCCTCTAGCTGAGATATTGCAGGTTTTGTCCAGTTTACCAACAACCAACGCCACCCCACAAACACTACTACAAAAATTCCCCAAACCCAATTTAATCCCCACTCATGAATTTGGCTTCCTGCTGCAATTAATAAGAAAATAACAATTAAGGCGATGGGTACTGCTAAAATGGCTATCTGCCAAGGTTTAAGGCTGATCATTTTCTTTGCTCAATATTAATATTTTAATATTAGACAAAACTATCAAGCATTAAATATTTTACGGATGGGTACAACCGCAATATCACTTTGACCAAATTTTAGAGTAACGCGATCGCGATTTTAATTAAATAACCTTAATTATTATCAATTATTGACATTTTTTTAGTTTTAATGTGGTGATTACAGCAATAATTAATAAACCAGAGTCTTTTTTTGCATAAATTCATGAAAAAATATAGCTTTAGCTTAATCAAAGGGAAAATTAATTTTAAAAAAATTTCACAAGTACTAAATACTGATTTAACTAGTAGCTCAAGCACCGAAAATGAGCAATATCCTACTGCTGCTCAAGTCAATGAATTAAAAAAAAAATTGCCAACTTAGCTAATCCTAAACCTCAACAAGAAGCAATTGTTGAAGCCTTGAAGCAAGCTTTATCTCAATGGCAAAATCATCCAGAAGGAAACAATAACTTAGTTATTTTATTTAGCCCTGTTGCTCAACCTAATAATGTGATTCAAGAATCTTTAAGTAATCTTGAGTCTGATAACTTATTACACATACAATCATTGTCTTCTCAAGCTTCTATTCATGACTATCGTCAAATTACAAAACAATTAACCTCTAAATTAGACACCCCAGAAATAGCTCCTTTAACTGAATTAAATTCTCTGCTCCAAGAAGTAACTGGTACAGAAGATAAGCATAAAATTAGCATCATTCCTCGTCTTGAGTGGTGTTTGTTACGTTGTATTGGTGGTTTAGCAGCAATTGAAGTGCTACGAGATGCTATTTCCCACGATAATTCTTGCTTTTGGTTAATAGGTTGTAACAGTTGGGCGTGGGAATATTTGGATAAAGTTTATCAAATTAGTGCTTATCTCAATAACACCGATCCCATAGCTCTTTTAGACGAATCACAAATGCAAGAATGGTTAGAGCCTTTGAATACAAAAATCGATCTAGTTTGGAAAGCAGATAATGAATGGTTATCATTAAAACCAGAGGCAAGTAAGAAGGAATCCCAAGCAGATCAAGAATTAGATGAAGTCGCTAAAATCAAGAAAGCTTACTATAGCAAATTAACAGATTTATCTCAGGGTATTAGTAATATAGCATCGGATTTATGGTGGCGTTCTCTTAATTATGAACAAGTAGATGATGAAAGCAAAAAATATACTATTACTAAGCCAAAATTACCTGAAATGCCTAATTTAATAGCTACAGATCGCTATATTTTATACTCTTTGCTATTACATAGTGGCATGACTTTGGCTCATTTAAAGACCACTTTAGAAACTAACGAAAGTATCGTCAAAAACAGAACTCAGTACCTCCTACAAAATGGAGTAATTAATAAAGAACAAAATTTCTTATCCGTTAATCCTGCTTACTATCTTCAATTAAAAACTTTACTCAGTAACAATAATTTCTTAACTAATTAAATTATGTCTCCTATTTTGCTGGCTCAAGCAGAAAACAAGCTAGATCCGAATTTTATAATCAATAATGTTACTTTGGTTAAAATTATTCAAGGTCTAATTATTATAGTGATTGGCTATTTAGCCTTATTTCTCAGTGAAAAAGTTAACTATTGGCTATCAGAAAAAGTCCCCAATCGGTTTCGTCTCATTATTAAGCAGTCTTTACCTTTAATTAGAGCCATAATCATTGGCATAACCATTGTATCTTTATTGCGCCTATTTTTGCGCTTATCTGCTAATAATTTATTAGCACTAACAGGGACTATTTCGGTTGCGTTAGGATTTGCTTTTAAAGATTATGCTAGTTCTTTAATTGCGGGAATTGTTGCACTATTTGAAGTACCTTATCGAGTAGGCGATCGCGTTCAAATCGGCGAGCATTATGGAGAAGTAATTAGTTTTGGATTACGAGGTATTCAGTTACGTACTCCTAGTGATAATGTTGTTACCATTCCCCATAATAAAATTTGGACAGAAGCAATTTCTAATGCTAATGATGGGGCGTTAGAAGCTCAAGTAATTGCCGACTTCTATTTTGCTCACAATATCGATCTAGATTTGGTTATGAAAATTTTGTATCAAGCAGCCTATACTAGCCAATATACTCAGCTAAAGTTGCCCATTGTCGTTACCATGGAAGAGACTCCTTGGGCAACTCATTTGATGTTAAAAGCCTATCCTATGGATGCCAGGGATGAAAATATTTATCGTACTGATTTACTCAAACGTTCTAAACAAGCTTTAGTCCATTGTGGGATAAGTTATCCTACATCTTGGAGCTATAAAAAATCTTAACTTAGGAACTTTTTCTTAATAGAAAAAAACATACTATTACTCTAGTTAGTTTTGAGAGATGATGTTAGTAATAAAGGAACAATTAAACGTAAAGCGATCGTGCAACGCCTCGCCTTCAGCGAGATCGCGACAATTAATAAACTAACAAAAGGCAAATAAATTACTATTGATTCCGTCAATCTTTTGCTAAAACTCACAATAAACACCAGCCACAAATAATACATTCCCACTGTATGTAAAATTTTCCAACCTCGATTTCCCAAAAAGCTGGCAGGATAAGAAAAAGAACTAATAGTCATGGCAATAATAAAAAAATAACCCAAATTACCACCATGATTATCTCTCAGAATTTACCCTGTACTTAACATTGCCACTCCAATTATTGCTATGGCATGAAACCCATGGGATACTGCCATAGATAATCCTAAATAGCGACGATTACGTAATAACCATTGGGTTAATTTATTAGATTTAATTCGACGCAAGGAACTAGCAGAAAAAGCTAGTAAGAATAAAATACAAGAAATACGAGCCGTTAATCTAATAGCAATCCGCATACTTTGCTCGTTAATACCATGAAATATTAAAATTAGAATCAATAAACTGATAATTATAATTGCGCTATTTTTAACTAAATTCCAGCCTTGAAAGTTCTTGATAGTTTTGATCATATTTTCTACTAATAATTATTTCTAACTAAGAAACCACTCATACCCTGCTGCTAGTTTTTCTTTGGCGTTTTTCTCGACAATATTTCCGTGAGCCACAATTATTTGCTGGAAATCCCAGGCTAATATATGAGAGATACTTGCACTAATTGCTTCCTTGTCTCTTATGGCAATTTTTTCTAGTAAAGAAGGCTGAAGAGATTGATAACTGCCTATTATTCTAGCTGCTAATTGAGTTATTAAAGGAAAGTTGCGATCAAAGTTAAAAGCACTATCCGTAAGAATTAAAGTTTTACTATCGGGGTGAAAAAAAACTATTTCATTTACCGTAACAATTTTAGGAGGAATACAAGCTTGAAACCCTTTAAAAGGAATATATTCCAGTTCGCCATTAAAATCAATTTTATCTCGCCCAAAAGTTTGAGAAATTGCTATATTTGGTTGTTTGGTTTCAATTCCTGGAGGAGCAATTAATTCTGCTTGAGGATAAATTTGTTGACAGTTTTCTAAAAATAAATGATGAAAAAGATTGGGAGCAATTATATATTTAACTGTACCCAGACTATCTAGTTGTTGTTTAAGATTAGCATCGATCTTAATCGGAGAAATCAGTACTAAAGAATTATCCGATCTCAAAATAACAGTCATTCTCGTACCTACTGGCAATCCTAAAAATTTTAGGGGCTCTTCCGCAACCCAGATACAATGCCCTACTTGCTTTAACATTGATTATGATGGAATTTTCAATTTCTTGATTCAGCTTAAAGGTTTTAACTAAGTCTGTCTTTGCTATTCTTCCGAAAAATATGCAGATCTTCCAATAGATTTTGTGTAGAGGAAATTCGTGGAAAATTTTGACTGTGAAGCAACGGTGACTCTGTTATAAACACTAACCACTGTACAGACGTAGCATGCTACGTACCTACGAACTCACATTCTTATAAATTTCGATAAGCTTTGGGGGTAATCTGAAAATGTTGGCGAAACAATCGAGTAAAATGACTTTGATTTTGAAATCCTACCTGATAACAAATTTCAATAATTGGTAAATAGGACTGCCGAAGTAATATCTTAGCTTGTTCCAGACGGCATTTGGTTACATACTGGTGAGGAGTTAAGCCTGTAGATTTCTTAAATAAGCCAGCAAAATAATGAGGGCTAATTTGTACCAAGTTAGCTAGTCTGGTTAAGGTTAAATCTCGCTCTAAATTAACGCGAATATACTCTATTACTTGTTCTAATTTATAAGGTGGTAATCCTTCTCTATATTCTTTGATCTGGGGGGTACGAGAAGCATAACGACGCATTAAATGTATAGAAAGTGCTGTCGCCATAGAATCTGCATAAAGTTTGCTATCTACTCCCCCCATTTCTAATTCGGCTTTTAAGGCTAATCCCATCTGTTGAATTAAAGGATCTCGCAGTTTAAAGTGGGAGCTTAACTTAATCTTTGATGGTACTGTTTCAGCAGCAGCATTAATCAGAGTATCTGGAGCTAAAAAGATTTCTAGTAAAGGGGTTGGGCGATCTATTCTAAACCTGGGGAAAAGCTCTCCCGCAGGAAAAATTACTATATCCCCCACACTATATTGTTCTTGATGCCATTTCCCATCTAGCTTATATTTTCCCTGACAATCTCCCAAACAAATAACCAAAGCATGATCGGGAGATACAGCTTCTGGCATTTCTCCCGCAGGTTCTATTTCATAGATTAAATTAAGATTATCCCATCCCGCTTGTTCACTAGATAATAGATGGGTGTGTTCGATCTTTTCTCCTTGCAAATCAGTAGGAAATGGATACTCTTCTGACACAAATTTATCCCATAGATGATGATGCCAGCTTAAGCTGCACGCTTATATGCGAAGCGTTATCCTTTAGGACATCCAATGGCTAAAGCACATTGGTTTTAGCTTCGATTACTATAATGATAATATTCCCGATCAAGTCATAGCAGCGAGAGAAACTTTAGCTGCTATTTGACCAGCGATTTCTGATAAAGCTTTCGCAGAAGATGATTCTGGTGCACTCATAACAATCGGACAACCCTTATCCCCTCCCTCTCTAAGAGCTATTTCTAGAGGTACACAACCGAGTAAGGGTACTTGCAATTCCTTCGCTGTATTTTCTCCACCACCAGAGCCAAAAAGATCATAGGTTTTGTCTGGCATATCAGGAGGAATAAAATAGCTCATATTTTCCACAATACCTAAGATATTGACCCCTAACTGTTGGAACATTTTTAAGCCTCTACGAGCATCTAGTAAAGACACAGTTTGGGGTGTAGTGACAATTACTGCACCAGCCATTGGCACGGCTTGAGCTAAAGTTAACTGGGCATCTCCTGTACCTGGAGGCATATCTACGATTAAATAGTCTAATTCTCCCCAATCTACTTGATAGAGAAACTGACGAATGATTCCATTTAACATCGGACCACGCCAAATCACTGGTTGATCTGGATCGATTAAAAATGCCATGGAAACTAATTTCACTCCATAGTTAAAAGCAGGTTCGAGAATTTCTCCTTTACTACCTTGTTTAACCATGACTTTTGAGTCGGCTAATCCCAACATATTGGGAGCATTAGGACCATAAATATCAGCGTCTAATAAACCAACTTTGGCTCCTGTTTGAGCTAAAGCTACTGCTATATTAACTGAAACTGAGCTTTTTCCTACTCCACCTTTACCACTGGAAATGGCAACAATATTTTTAATTCCTGGGACAGACTGACGATCTGGTAAAGACTTTTGTTGAGGAGTTTCCGCAGTTACTTCTACTTCTACTGTTTCTACTCCTGGGAGCTTTTTCACGGCATTTTGGCAGTCTTCTACAATAAATTCTCTCAGAGGGCAAGCAGGAGTAGTCAAAACTAAGGTAAAGCTAACTTTTCCTCCATCTACCTGTACATTGCGGATCATGTTCAATTCTACTAGGCTTTTTTGTAATTCTGGGTCTTGAACAGGGCGCAAGACATCTAGGATAGATTGAGTATCAAGCATTGTTAT
>JASJDF010000285.1 GCA_030065715.1 Xenococcaceae cyanobacterium MO_188.B19
GCTGGTACTTATGATCGTTTAGCAAGATTATTTATTTTAGAAAATACAGAAACCGAAGGATAGTAATTATTATGTTTCAGAATTGGAAGTTAAGAAAAAAATTTACCATAATTCTCATAGGAATGTTCGTAGTAGGATCAACTCTTATTGGAACAGCTTTACTGGCAGTTTTAGAACGAGACACAGAAAGTCAAATTGCTTCTCAGGGTTTAATTTTAATCGAAACTATGAACTCGGTCAGAGCTTATACGAGTAATCAAGTTAACCCAGAGTTGAGAGACCGAATGGACAAAGAATTTTTACCAGAAACAATACCAGCTTATTCAGCTAGAGAAGTATTTGAAGATTTACGCGATCGCAATGCTGCCTATCGTGAGTTTTTCTATAAAGAAGCAGTTTTAAATCCTTCAAATTTACGTGACTTACCAAATCGTTTGGAAGCTGAAATGATTGAAAAATTTATTAGAAATCCTGATATGAAGGAAGTGAGAAAATTTCGCTCAACTCCCACTGGAAATTTCTTTTATATTGCTCGTCCTATTACTATTACCAATCCTAGTTGTCTCCAATGTCATAGTACTCCAGATGTGGCTCCTCGTAGCCAAGTAGAACGTTACGGCACAGTTAATGGTTATAATTGGAAACTAAACGAAATTATTGGAGCGCAAATTATCTCTGTTCCTGCTGAAAAAGTTATCAGTCAAGCTCATCAATCATTTCTGTTATTAATGGGAATTATTTCTTTAGTATTCTTGTTAGTAGTTGTTTTGATTAATCATTTACTAAATCTCAATGTGATTCGTCCTATTAAGCGAATAGCCAGGGTTGCAGAAGAGGTGAGTACTGGTAATATGGATGCAGAATTTGATCGAATGAATAAAGATGAAATTGGCAACTTGGCAGAAGCTTTTAAACGTATGAAACTAAGTTTGAGAATGGCAATGGGTAGATTAAGTCAAGTAAATAGAGTAAGGCGATAGTAATTAATCATTACTGACAAATTTAGTAATTCAATCTGTTGCAATTTTCTGTTAAGCGATCTCCCATTTTACTAAGAGATCGCTTCATATTTTCTGATCAATGAGAAGAGATTAAAGCATAATTATGATCACTTACTTGACAAAAACAGTTTAATTATCAGGAATATCGAGTTGAATGATTTAGTAGATAGTATGAATTTGAAAATTACTAAATCTTGTGAGATTATGCTTCATTACCAGATAAAATAATAAAACTTTTATAAGTTGAGCAATTTTCTTAAGAAAGAAGGAATAGGAGACTGTTCATTGGTTCGATATTCAATTGTTTCCCGCAACTTTTGATTTTCTTGAGTTACACGACCATAAGAATTAAGTAATTTAGTATATTGTTCAAGCAAATCATTGTATTCATTTTGAAGTTTGATATTATTTAGTTGAGGTAAAGAAGGCAAAGAAATAGATTGTAACTTCTGTTCTAATTTATGATTTTCTTCCAGTACTTCTAAGTGATAGGTGAATTGATCGATAGCTATCTGTTGGGCTTGTTCAGGATGCTCTTCTAGATGCAGTTTGAGCCTAACAATATCGAACTCAGCGTGTAATGGTAAAGATGTATGGTACATGAGTTTAAGTTCTATGATCGTTTTAGTAACAAAGTATCAGACTTTGCAAGAGTTAGAAGATTAAAATCGAGTGCAATAATTTAGTACTAATATACTTTTTATTGAATAAAAAATCAAGTAATATTAAATCTAGTTTTAAAAACCTACCTTAGTGAATGGGAGTCGCTGTGCGTTAATCGTTAGTAGTTAGTGGAGTCTCACTATCAGGGAAATAATAAATTATCAAAAATCAACTAATCAGATCTTTAACTTCCAAAGCTGTTGCAGGAGCTAATAATACTCCATTACGATAGTGTCCTGTAGCTAAGATGATATTGTCATATCCTGCTAACTTTTGAATTACTGGTGCTGCTTGTCCTTGAGGGCGAGGACGCTTACCATACCAGGCTTCTGTTACCTCAGCCTTGGCTAAAGCTGGACAAAATGCGATCGCATCTTGTTTGAGGGTTTCTAATAATTCAGTTTCTGCTCTTACTTTTCCTGCTTCATCGGGAAACTCTACCGTCGCTCCTAGCCAATATTCTTGATTTCCCAAGGGGACAATATGAATATCTTTTCCTGTGATAACTGGTTGAAAATTAGTTATCCCCAAGGTTTTTTCTAGCTTAATTTTCATTGCTTGTCCCAAAACAGGACGTAAATCCAGGGTTTGTTGTAAAGATCGGGTTAGAGGAGTTGAACCCAAACCAGCAGCAATTATTAGATAATCTAATTCCAACAATCCTTGATTCGTAACTAGTAATTGATTTTTATAGTCTGTAACCTTAACTCCCAGTTGAAAGTTGACTCCGTTTTGAGTCGCTGCTGTTACCAAAGCTTCTGTCAGTATCTTCGGGTTTATTTGTCTGTCTTGGGGAGAATATACCCCAGCAATAATGTTGTCATTTTCTATTTGGGGACATTGTTGGAATAGATATTCTCGATTCCAAATGGCTAATTCCCAACCTTGATCTTGGCGAGTTTGTTGTAATTTTTGCCACTTGTCCAGTTTATCTCCTGCAAAAACTAACTTCAGTATTCCTTGACGATTTACAGAAATTGTAGTTCCTGTTTGAGATTCCAATTCAGGTAATAAGGTTTCATAGCGTTTTAAACTCTTTTCCCGCAATCGCCAAGCTCTACTCTTGGTTTTACCACTAATTATGCCCATTAAAACTCCCAAAGCAGCTCCCGTAGAATCGGAAGCTGGCTTGTTTTGTTCAATGACGGTAACATCCAAATCGGGAATTAAGCTCAGTTCATATGCGATCGCAGCACCAATTATTCCACAACCGACAACGATCACTTTAGTCATAAGTAGAGCTTATTTCAATTAAGATTACTGGCTAATCTTCTACAACCCGCGCAGTCACAGCCATATAAATCAATAGCTTTTTCTCCTTCGAGATCGCTTTGTTCCATGGCAGCAGCATCGTATTCGCTACAAGTGCAATCATAAAAGGGATAATCCGTTTCTCGACGAGGTATATTATTAGCTATTTCTGCTTCAACTTCTGGTGCTGTAAAAACATATTCAGTAACAGTATTAGCTTGAACGGGAGTAGTAGCTAGTAAAGTTAGCGCAACTGAACTAGAACAACCTAAAACAGTGAGTAGTTTTTGATTCATGATTCTGGATGCTAAGTTTGCCCCCTAGTGTAGCAACTAGTTTTTCAAAATACTAAATTTACTGTAACGATTTTTAGGAAGTGAAAGCAATCCCAGCATCGGAGGGTGTTTACAATTTTTCAAGAGAAGCGATTTTTAAGAAACAGTGCCATAGTAATATCAAAATCAGTTCCACATAAAAAATATCTTCAAGCTTTATCTAATTGACAAAATGAATCGAGTAAACTCAAAACATGGTTCAAAATCTCGCTTTCGTAGTTCTAAACGCCAAGAATTGGAAGTTAACTTTCCCTCAGTTTTGGCGATCGCTGCTGGTTTAACGGCACTTACCTATGGCATACTTTTTCCTTTTAAAACTTCTCCTATTGGGGAACTCTTATACGATAGAGGATTTACTCAATATGTAGTAGTAGCTTTAGCAGCCATTGTCATTGCTATTACCGTACTAAAATATCTGCAAATCAAGCCAGAATACACCGCTTTAAGAAAAATTTGGATTGCGGATCATATTCCTCTAGATCGACCAGATTCAGAAGAAGTAGCCTATTTACAGGAGAGAATGCAACAAGATGGTAGGCTAGTTGCCAAACGGTGTGGTCGTATTTTAGCCTCTTATATTAAATCAGGCGATCGCGCTACTGCTACAGAATTCGCTTTGGATGATGCTTCTTTTTATCAGAGTACTTCAGAATCATCCTATTCTTTACCCCGTATTTTAGTTTGGGCGATTCCTCTACTGGGATTTATTGGTACAGTAATAGGGATTAGTCAAGCGGTTAATCGCTTTTCAGGGTTTCTAGAAACCGCAGGAGAAGTAGAACAAATCAAAGAAGGAATTAGCGGAGTTACAGGGGGTTTAGCAGTTGCTTTTGACACTACCCTACTAGCTTTGTTTCTCAGCGTACTAGTCATGATTCCTTTGGTTTTAGTAGAACGTTATGAATCTCGTTTACTTTTAGGAATAGATATTTTTATTAACGATCAACTACTTCCTAGATTTAAAAGTAAAAACCAAGGTATTGATGAAGAAACTATTGATAAGGCAGTTTCTAGAGCTATAAATGATCATTTTCCCAATGCTGAAGTCTTAATTGAACCTGCAAAAAACTACGCAGAACAAGCAGCACAAGCTTTAGCACAAGGATTTTTAACTGAAATTAGTAAAATACAAGATATGAGTTCTCAAGTAATTTCTCAAGTAGGAGAAGTGAGAGAAATTGCAGCTAAAGATCGTCAAGAATTCATGGAATTTTTTGCCGAACAACAACAAGCGAATCAAGATGCGATCGCGCAAATAAAAGCTACAATTGAAGAAATAAGACTCAGAAATATTATCCTATCCGAAGGATTAAATACTCAATCTCAAGGAATTAGTCAACAATTGGAACAAGCAGCAAAACTCCTCGAAACTAGAGTTAGTTCTTTAGAAAAAGCTGCTGATAAAATTGGCGAGTTTAAAGATATGCAAAAAAGTCTAGAACATAGCCTAAATTCTATGGAAGCAACTGAAGAACTCAAAGATGTTTTGGATGAGATCAAAAACAATCTAAATTTACTCCATCCAGTCTTAAAGCAACTCAATCAACCTCGTCGTATTACTCTAGTAGAAAATAGTAATGGCAACCCTAATTAGAGGAGCGAGTAATGAGTAATGAGTAATAAGTAATGAGTAATAAGTAATGAGTAATGAGTAATAAGTAAAAAACTAATAACTATATGAGAAGCGGTTATCCGCAGGTGTATCCTTTAGGGTTAGGAATCCTTTAGGACTAACTATTAAGCAAATGAGTCGCGATTATCGGCAGGTTTACCCTTTAGAGTCAGAAATCCTTTAAGATTAAAAATATATGCGTAGGCGGACTTTTTCTCGACAAAAAACAGATATAGAACTATTTCCATTTCTTTCTATTTTAGCCTGTACTATTGGCACACTAATTTTGTTGATTATTGTACTAACAACTCAAAATTTAACTAAATCAGAAGTAATTGCAGAACAACAGGAAGAAAATTTAAAACAGAATCAAAAACAAGTAAAAATTGTTGCTAGGGATGAAGCAAAAAATGGCGCAAACAAAAGCAAGAATCCTGTTTATATTGAATGTCGGGAAGATGGTGTAATTTTATATCCTAAAAAAATTTTCGTATCTCAAGCCGAATTAACAAGTTATAGTTCTCCTTTACAAGAATTGATTACCCTAATTAAAATAAATAGAGATAAAGAGTATTTAATTATTGCAGTGCGCCCTAAAGGTGTCGATGTGTTTAAGCAAGTTAGAAGTTTGGTAGAAGAAGCGGAAATTGATATGGGTTATGAGCCTATTGATGAAGATTGGGAATTATTAACAGGAGAAGAAGCGATCAATGAGGCGCAGAAATAAAAAAATAAATACTGTTCCCGAACAAAATTTAGATTCATTTCTTGATATCCTAACTAACACTGTTGGAGTGTTAATGTTTATCAGTTTATTTGTGACTCTAATTACAGTCCAAGCTGATTCTAATCCCAAGTCCGAACCAAAATCCCAAACTAATTCTGAAGTTAAATCTGAAACAAACTCTATTATTCGCACTCCTTTAGCTATCAAAACTAATAAAAGAGCGAGATTTTTTGAAATTAGAGATAATAGAATTACTTATATTAATGACGCTCAAGTAACAACAGAGACAGAAAAAATCATAGGAAATCTTCCTGTGTGTGATAAACCCAATATGTCTAGGGATTCAGAATATATGTCTCGGATTAATGTTTATCGTTCCTGTTTACAAAATCGAGCTAGTCGATTGATTAATTTTCAAACTAAGACCAAATATTACACTGTAACTATGGTCAATCCTAGTACTTTTTCCTTATTGTACGAACCTATTGAAACTCAACCAGGAGAAACAAAAACAGAATTTAGTCAATCTGACTCAGATTTTAACCAAGTATTGAGAGAATTAGACCCTAATGAAGATTATCTCGCCTTTATTGTTCGCCCCAATAGTTTCCTTAGTTTTCGTGCTGCTAGAGAAATAGCTTGGAAACAAGGTTTTGATGTGGGTTGGGAACCTCATAATATTGGGCGTCCCATTGTTTTTGGCTTAGGAGGAAGAGCGATTGGAGTTCAGTAACTATATTAGGTAGATAAGAAAGAGATGAATGATGAAGAAGTAATGAGTAACGAGTAACAATCAACGATTAGCAATTAACAATTAACAAAATGAGAATTTTTACTAATTTTATCAGTTCCGTGATGTTGGCAATGGGAATAGGCGCGATCGCAATATTCTCAATTCAGAATATTAAACCAGTATCTGTACAGTTTTTGATGTTTGAATCAATTCAATTTCCTGTAGGAGTATTGTTAGCTTTTTGTGCAGGAATTGGTATTATCCTTGGCTCATTATTACCCTTACTATGGCAAAGACAGTAATTTTAGAGTGATGAAATTGTTCACCAAGTATTTCCATCAATGAGACTATTGTTTTTTGACAAGGTGCAGGGACATGGCATGAGACTAGATATTATTTACGAAAACCAAGAGGTTTATTGAGCTAATGAATTTAAATAATTTTGTCGATCCCAGATCTGATATTTGGCTTAAAACAGCAAGTATGTTAGCAGAAAGTTATCTTTCCTTGGATAGTAAAGTTGATTGGGATGCGTTACAAAAAAATATTCCTTCAGCTACCAAAGAAAGAATCCAGAAAATTTTTAATAAAATCAATAACAGTGAGACAATTAATAAAGGAGAGCGGATTCTTTTGATAATGTTAAAGCTTCTCAATGATAACCCTGTCAACAATGGAGCAGAAATCCTCAAACAATTACAAAACCATATTTGTGAAATAGAAACAATATTTGTTCCATGGGAGATTGTCTTAGAAAATCAAAAAAGAAATCATCATGAAGCAGAAACTGATCCGATGAAATTAGCAGAATTATATCGAATTGATGCTACGCAAAGAGCGATTCAAGACGCAAGAGCCGGTATTCCTCCTCAACAACGGGATCAATTTTATCGTGGGATTATGAAACCCCCATCAGAAACTGCTTCTCGTCGCAATATTTTTCCAGGAAAAGCAATTTATGGTCTAACTGGACACTTAATCACCATTGATGAGAAAAGTGGTGCTATCCAAATTCAACAAGTCGGCGAACCTTATCAATCTACCATCACAGGTCTTTGGTTTGATAAAGAATATTTTAAATCTATGCCTGAGCGTCCCTATGACTTTCAAAAACCTGGTTCTGATGGCAAAAATGTTTGGGATAATTATACGTTTAATGAAGCAGCAGACATTAGCAATAAAAAAAGTTAATCTAGATTAAGGTAACTTGACAATGTTAAATTAGCTAGACGACCAGATTAAACTCTTTATATCTCGTGGGAATAGCGAGGGCTAAAACCGAAGAGACAAAGGATACAACTGCCAGATTTCGTAAATCTAACATTGTCAAG
>JASJDF010000286.1 GCA_030065715.1 Xenococcaceae cyanobacterium MO_188.B19
ATGACTCATATTCTGGTGCGGAACTTTGGGCTATGTGATGATTGGTCAGCAATTGAGGCAGACTCTTCGGTTCAGAAGTTAATTAAAAAGTATAAAGTTAAGGTCATTGATTTTCCTAAACTTGGTCATAGCGAAAAATATACGATTAATCAAAATCAGTTAAGCTTTGATGAGGCAAGAATATATAAAGGGTTTACTATTTTAGCCCGACAACGAGTAGTTAATTTTTTAAAGGCTGCCTATCTAGCTTTTGACAGTACAGAGCTTTGGCAGAATGAGTCAGAAATAGTATTTCCATCAGAAGAAGTAAAAACAAAATTAAATAAATAAGATGAGTAGGTTTAATGGAAATGGAAATAAAAAGATTAGCGAAGTTTTAGACGCTTGTTTGTCTTCGGAGTCTCCAGAGATAAAAGCTAAGGTTCATGAGATTATCAATGTGAGTGGTCTGGATGCAGATGACCCAATGTTTTTAATCTTGGCTCTCACTGGACAAATGCGCGTGTTTTTAGAAGCTGCTCCTAGTGAATTATCTAAACTTTTAGCTGATTGGAAAGAGTCTAATGCGAAAAGTCTAGAAGAAATTTATAATGCCATAACACTAATTCAAGAAACACAACAACAACAAGCTGAGACTATAGCCCAGAAGATAGAACAAGTTAGTAATAAGTGTGTATCTGATATAAAAGATGCTGGTTCGGCTGCAACTTCTGCCATCGCTGATGCTAATAGTGAAACCTTGGCACAAGCATCTGATGCTAGGGATGAAGTTAGACAATTAAAGTATGAAATTAATGCCCTCTATGGTCAGATAGACAAGGATAGACAAAACAATAATGGAATTTTAGAGGTTTTGTTGAAGCGTGTTGGTCAGACTATGAAAGGTCTTGATAAAGCAGTAGCACAGATAGAACGTTCTCACACCAAGATGCAAAAGCTCATAGTCAATACTTTTTGGGTGAGGTTGACTGACTGGCTTACTCCTCTAGTGCTTTTGGGTATGGTGGGGATATTATGTTTTGGGGCTGGGATGATATTGCCCGAATATCAGTATCCTCGTTCTGTTAAACTTTCGGGACGGGAACTGATGGAGTGGAATCTAGCTCGCCTGATTAAGTGTCAAAAAGATCTCAATCCCAAATGTACATTTTGGATTGTTCCCCCTGAGCTTAGAAAATGATTGATAATCGCACCTTTAAAACTCAATATCTTGCCATTCTTTAGCTTCAGTAAAGCGACTCAAATGTTTAACATTAGTGGTTGCTATAACAACATATCTACCAGGATATTCTTCGGCTAGTAGTTGATATTGAGCGCAGATAATTACATCGGCATCGAGACTGATATCGTCGGCGGTAGGTATCCCTTTATTTCTAGCGAATGCCCATAATTCGGCTGCTAATTCTAGGGTAGGATCGTCAACGGGGATCAAATCTATCAGAGCCTTTAGTTGGTTTAAATTATTAATTTCTTTGACTTTTTTTCTTCTAATTAATTCTCGTTTTACTTCATAGTTACAAAGAGATGAAGTGACGACTCTAGCACTTCTTGATAGTAAGTAATAAAACCAATCTTGACAGTCAGTTACTTCCTTAACTTTACTGGTACTAACTAGAGTATGAAGTACTCCTGAATCGAGAATAACAATCACGCTTTATTTAATATTTTAGATATTTAACAATTAAAATACTCGTTCGATGAAACGATTTTTTTTAAGAGATTCTTGGATTTCTTGATATTCCTGTATTTCTTCTTCTGTCGCTGGTTGACCGTTTTTTTGTTCTCTCCATTGTTTAATTAATTGCATCAATGGTTGATTTTTACGGAGTTGGTTCGCTTTGTCCCATTGCTCTTTAACATGAGAGTTATTGTTATCGGATACTAATTGAAGTTGTCGAGCTATATATTCGGCATCTTCAGTATCTACCTCGATAGTTGTATTCACTCCATCTAAACTTAATTTATATTTATTGTCTGCTGGTAACATGGCAACAAAACGAGATAAGTCTATCAGTTTGCCACTGGGTAATTTAATAGTTTTACTCATATTTTTATCCTTTTTTTGACTCTCTCTACCTATTAATTTAACTTTGATCAACGGCTTTGTTACTAGGAAGCTGCACTTTACAGTACCTCGCACCGTATTCCCCAGGAAGAATGTGTAAATAGCGACTGGTGGTATCCAACCCCGAATGTCCTAATTCCTGCTGTTGTAAGTGGATGGGGCTACCGTTGAGTAACTGATGGGTTACCCCTGTATGTCTAATCCAGTGAGGACTTACACCATAAATGCCTACTCTTTCTCCTGCCTTCTTAACAATGCGCCAAACCTGAACGGTGGAATAAGCTTGATGTCTGATATTGAGAAAAATCGGGTCATTTCCCCTAGTCCCGTCTGTTTTCGTCTCTTTCAAAGCTTGCCAGAGATGGGGCGTAATTGTCACCTTGCGAGTTTTACTACCCTTGCCAAATAAAGTTACTAAAGCCGAACCATCAGCTTTTTCACGAAGATCTTTCCACTTGAGACGACAAAATTCCGATACCCTAGCACGGGATTCGTAGAGTAACTGGAGCATTAATTGATGCTGGCGACTGGGTTCGGCGTTGAGCAGCTTCGACCATTCATCTTCTGTTAAAATCTTCTCGGCAATAGCATCCTTAGTTTTAGGTGTGGAGAGAGCCAAACCTGGATTATCCGCCAAGAATTTATTTTGATGGGCAAAGCTAAAGAGGGATTTAACGGCAGCTAACTTACGCTTACGAGTAGCAGGAGCATACTTCTGTGTTAAAGAGGTATCCCAATCCTGAATGTCGGCTAACTCAATGTGATCCAGTCTTTTTTTACAGAAGTCGAGAAAATGATGTACGTCGGTTAAATAGCCTCTGCGACTATCATCTGACTTACCATGGAGCCACATTTGAATGAGTTTTAATTCCATCTGGGGGGTCAGTTGGGGAATCTCATATTTGAGGGGCGAAATAGCTGTACGCCTTATCCTATGCCCATCTATGTACATAATGAAAGAAAACCAGGTTTATCTTTCATATATCTTACGCTGTTATCGAATTATTAGGAAATTAACTAACTCTTCTAGCTTGGAACGTTGAGCGATCTCCCATGTGAAACCCAATTAATCCTTCTACTTCATCATCACCATTCAATTCTATCCAACCGTTTCCGCTTGCTTCATCCATCTCATCTTGACCTTCCCAGGTAAAGGAAAAACGTTCTTTATCTGCCAACTGTTCTATATAACCATCAAGATAACCACTGACTAAGCCAAACTGAAAATCCCCTGAATCATTGGATTGAATTTCAATATAGGCTTGGACTTCCATATTGAAATAGTCTTCATCCCATTCGGACATTTCATAAATGTGCCATGTGCCTATAAAACCATGATTAGCTTCGGCTTCTTTGAATCTAGTTACACCCATCGCTCCAGTTGAAATAGCTGCGCCTTTTATAGTAGCGTGAAGTTTAGGCTTGGTTTTTACCAAATTTAATCCTTTGATACATCAAATAAAGGCAATTCGTGATTTCGTTATAAAGCGAAATAGCGATTTCGTTAAATAACGAAATCGTTAACGAGGCAACTAATAATCTTTCTCCTATTAATAGAACCTTTCCTGGTAAGCAAGCCAATAAAACAGAACGAAATAACGAAATAACGAAATAACGAAATCACGATAACTGTATTTATTAGGGTCATTTCCCAAGGTAGTTAAGCTACTGAAATATAGCGAAATAGTTAAATCGTGATTTAACGAAATAACGAAATCGCTATTAATTGAAAAACTAAAAACCAGATTAAATAACATTAATTAGAAGTGAGGCTATAATTACAAAGCGAAATAGCGATTTAACGAAAAGACGATTTAACGAAATAACGAAAGGACGAAATCACGATGACCGTATTTATTGGGGTCATTTCCCAGAAAGGAGGGGTAGGAAAAAGTACTCTTTCACGCCTTCTAGCAAGGGAATATGCGTACTCTAAATGGGATGTCAAAATTGCCGATCTGGATATATCTCAAGGAACGAGTAATGATTGGAAGAAAAGAAGGGAGATGAACGAGATTCAACCTTATGTAGCCGTTGAGTCTTTTCGTACTGTTTCTCAAGCACTCAAACACGCTCAAGTTCATGACCTAATGATTTTTGATGGTGCGCCCCATGCGACCAAAGCCTCTCTAGAAATTGCCCAAAAGAGTGATTTGGTCATCTTGCCTACAGGACTATCTCTGGACGATTTAAAACCTAGCGTACTTTTGGCACACGAACTAATTGATTCAAAAATACCCGATGACAAGATTGTTTTTGCTCTTTGTCGAGTAGGAGATAGAGCCAATGAAATAGAAGAAGCCCGTAACTATATCAAAAAAGCAGGATATACAACTCTTGCTGGGTCACTTCCCGAAAAAACAGCATATCGTCGAGCCAGCGATCTAGGAAAAGCAATTTCTGAAGTCTCCTATGTTTCCTTACGAAAACGTGCTGATGAAGTAGTACAAGACATTATTAATAGAATCGCGGAGGAATCATAAGATGGCAAAAGCACCACCCCCACCCCGTAAAAAATCCAATAAAGGTGAACCACCGACGAACCAGGAGACAAAAGCTAACTTAAATAAGCCCGAACCAGGGGAATTAGCCAATCTCAATTTTAAAGTGCCAGCTACTTTCAAAAAAGATTTTAAGATTGCTGCTGCTACTTATGGGATGAGTCAAGTTGAACTTTTAAAAGAGATATTTGAGTTTTGGTCTGAGAATCATGGTTAATGGATAAAGAAGTAAAATGTACTCAGAGCAAGAGCTAAATTTTTCTTTCTATGTCAACATCTATTGATACCAAAGCTTACCAACATCATCTAGGTTTAGATGCTAAGGCTCGAACTTATATTAGTCGTCAGGCACTTTCGTTTGAGTCAATACTGCCAGAGTTACTTACTAAATACTCAGGTCAATGGGTATGGTTTGAAAATCATCAGGTATTAGATGCCGATCTGAGCTATCAGGCTTTACTAACCAGAGTGAAAAAAGCTGTGGGAGAGCAAATTGTTTTAATCAAAAAAGTTGAACCTAGTATCTCTCATTCTTAACCTGTGGGTACTTACAGTTATACTTTTGTTTCAACAGCAAATCCGCCCATTCCTTTGATTTCCGTCACTTTAAAATCCCCCCGCTCTAATTCCGCTCCATCGGTTAAATGTCAAGGAATTCTTGATACTGGCTCTGATTGTACTCTCGTCCCAATTCCTTTATTAGCAAAGGTTAGGGGCAAACCTAAGAAAGGTTCCGTTCGCATTCCCTTTAGCGGTCAGATGACTTTAGGCATCCCCTATGAAGTTGGATTAGTTTTTGATAGCTATGAACATTCTTCGTTTCAAGTATTTGCTTGTTCAGTAGAAGAAATGGGGGAATTATTAATAATTGGTCGCGACTTAATGAACCACCATCGCATTGAGTTTAACGGACAAGCTTTAACCTTTACAGTTTTTTAGTCGATATTACCTTAACGTGCCTGCAAAACCTTTTTCTGGGGAGATTGCCAGCGATTTGCGATCGCTACCAAGAGTTGGGGAATCTCCTCTTCCGAAAGACTTTCAATTATATCTGATAGGTTTCCTTCTCTTTTTGATTCCCCTGCTATAAGAGAACAAAAATATCTACGTGCTCCTGAATCAATAGTTTCAATTGCCCCTAAAAGCTTATTGAGGGTTTGATCCGTAACCCCTCCTTTACCTCGGCGAAACTCAGACACGAGACTCTCACTAACATTGGCTGTTTGAGCTAGTACTTTCCCACTGATGCGATAGGTTTTTAGAGTTTCGTCAAAGGCTTTATGAATTAACATTAACTTTACTAATTAAATTCTTCTAAAGAGTATTAAAATTCTGTAAGGAAGAATATAATACCTAGAGGTAATTAAATTGTAACATCCAAAAGAAATTTGACTACACTGAAAAGCTTGAATAGTAAAGCTTTTTCAATATACCTGCTTCTAAAGTAATTAATTTTTCACAGCTATATGAGTAGCAATTCAAGTGAAAGGAAAAAGGAGGTTGATTCTTTCTGGTGAGTAACAGTCATTGAAAACTGAGCGACAAGATTTGAGCTAATATCCAAATCTGAAGACCATAGAGGATCAACCTTCTATCAAATACTAATACCATTATCGCTTAGTTTTCCAATTGCGGTGTCACCAAAAGGAATCGCCGAAGTAAATAACCACTTCTATAGATTCCAGCAAATATGATTGCGTCAAAACACTGGCAGGAATGGAAAAAAAGTGTTGTAGATGACAGTATTATTTCCCTCAATGTCATCTCAATCTTTGATGAAAATGTTTACGAATATTTACTTTACGGCTTACCAAATAACGAACGCCGTAACGATGGTCGCTTAAGAGATAAATGGTTAAATCGCTATGCTCCACTAGAAGATGGGGGGTGGTGGGTTTCAGGACTAGACCCTCTCAATAACTGGCAACCGATGCTATGGGGACGATTTAAAGGAGACAATCCTCGGATTATTGGCAGCAAGGATAAACCCATTAAATACGAGTCTCCCCTAAAAGTAGCTAACCGCCTCACCTATTTTGACGTTCCTTCTCTCATCTGGGATAAAGTAGCCAAACGCCATAACATAAAGCGAGATCATTCTCCTTTAGCTTTACAAAATACAGAGCGGTCTAATCCCCTCTGCTTCTGGGAATGGGTACAGCTTCATACTGAAATACCTATTATCCTCACCGAAGGAGAAAAGAAGGCTGCTTGTTTACTCTCTATGGGCTTTGTGGCGATCGCTTGTCCTGGGATTTGGGGGGCGCGAGTCGGTAGTAAACACCAGGAAAAATTACATCCTGACTTGCTGCCAATGGCTCAGGCTGGTCGAAAATTTACTATCCTCTTTGATTACGAAACCAAATCTAAAACCCGTTACGCGGTTTATCAAGCAACCCTCCGCACTGGTGAGGCTATTGAAGCTGCTGGCTGTGAGTGTGAAATAGCATCCTTAAGTGGACCCGAAAAAGGTGTTGATGATTTTGTAGCTGCAAGAGGAGAATCGGCGGAGGCACTATTAACCGAAATTATCTCAGACGCATTAACTCTCAAAGAATACAAACAAGTCTGTTATCCCCGCCCCAGAGGACTTAGTAAGAAATATACTCCTAATGTCATTCTCAACACTCGTTATTTAAGTGAATCCATCTTAGTTAGTGACACTCAGCAAAGAACAGAAAGTCTAAAAAACAGCTACTTGAAAAAGAATGTCGGTCAAACCAACATACCCACTGCTACCTTACCCAATAGGGGGCTAATAGCCCTCTGGAGTGATATGGGGACGGGGAAAACTCAACTCATGGCACTGTTCCGCCAATTACATCCCCAGATGCGATTTCTCAATCTCGGACATCGGGTTAATCTCCTCAAAAACCTCTCGGAACGCTTAAAGACCCAGATGTACTCCGATTTAGAACAAGGCAAGTACGCCGAAGTTCTAGGACTGAGTATTACTATTGATAGCTTATACAAACTGCAAAACCAACTCATTGAATACGGTTGTGTCTTCATCGATGAAGCTTGCC
>JASJDF010000287.1 GCA_030065715.1 Xenococcaceae cyanobacterium MO_188.B19
AAAAAATCTTTTTTCAAAAAACTAGTTTTTTGAAATATGAAATTAAAATTATGATGATGATATTGATAAAAATCTCAAAAAACAAAAACCAGTATTAACAAAAAAATCTCATAAAAAAGTCTATCTTGACAATTTATTTTTCCCTAGTACTTGAGAACAAAGAAGTTATTTATTAAGATATTTGATAAATAACATTTTTTCAACAAAAATAACATTTAGATCCCTTTACCTTGAAAAAATAATATATTTATAATTATGATCTATCTAAAACTTAGCAACTTATTCAAATTTAGAGAAATCAGACAATTTTCAATGTAAGAATAACTTTTAAATCAATTTGTTAGCAATATAGTATTATCTAGTTTTTAACAAATATATACTTAACATAATCTTGCAAAACCCTTGTAAAATAAAGCTGACAGCTTATTTACTTGATTCTCTACCCTTTACAGAAATAAATTTTATTTAAAGTCAAACTCTAAAATGTAAAGCAGTCGAAAGTAGATTTATTTGAAATCTCATAGTTCAAGAAATTTGTAGGGCAACAGTAAAATGATTAATTAAAAAAGCAGGTTGTTTTGTGAGCAATGGCTGTGTTAACTAAACCGACAAAATTGAGAGTCTCGATGGAGAATGTTTTGTAAAATTTAATTAAGCTTTTTAGAATTCAAAACAAAACATTAAATTTTATCCCTAACCCCTGACTTGGGACTGAATGCAAGATCTAATTTCTAAGTTTGATAAACCAAGTCTTTATTTTCTGAAAGAAGTGGTATATTGAGCTTCAATACTCCAAACTAAACAATTTTACCCTTGATACTTATGTGGAACATCATAGCCAAGGAAATTAGTAGCACAACAGGAAAAAAATTTGAAATAACTAACACCCTCTCTGTTGGTGGTGGATGTATTAATCAGGGATATAAAATTGAAAGTCTTGATATAGGGTATTTTGTTAAACTCAACCAAGCTTCGATGGTAGAAATGTTTGTGGCAGAAGCTTCTGGTTTAAAACAAATGTATAAAACTCAAACTTTGACTATTCCTAATCCTGTATGTTGGGGTATTGCAGGAAATTCTTCTTACTTAGTATTGGAATGGTTAGATTTTGGTGGTGGTAATAGTAAAGCTTGGTACAAAATGGGTCAACAACTAGCATTAATGCACCAGCAAGGCACTAGTGAGCGCTTTGGCTGGGAGCTAAATAATACTATTGGTTCTACTCCTCAGATTAATGATTGGATGGATAACTGGGGAGATTTTTTTGCTGAACAACGTATCGGCTATCAGCTTAAATTAGCCAAGAGACGAGGAGGAAGTTTTCCAGACACTGATCGCGTTATTGCAGCTATAAAAGAGCATCTAGCAGACAGAAAACCTAAACCATCTCTCCTTCATGGGGATCTTTGGTCGGGAAATGCCAGTATTACTAGAGAAGGAGAGCCAGTAATTTTCGATCCTGCAACCTATTACGGCGATCGCGAAGCGGACATTGCCATGACAGAATTATTCGGAGGCTTTCCCGCTGCTTTTTATCAAGGTTATAACCAACAATGGGCATTAGATTCTGGTTATAAGCAACGAAAAAATATCTATAACTTGTATCACATCCTCAATCATTTTAATTTGTTCGGCGGTGGTTATGGTTCTCAGGCTAATAGTATGATCCAAAAGCTCCTGAAGTAATAAGTAATCAACTATTAACCATTAACCAGCTTCTTATTCAGGACTATTCGTCACAGGAGTTCTGGATTCACTCGTGATTTGTTCTGCTGCTAATTTTTGTTTAGTGCGTTGACAATTAATTATGCCGAAAATTAACCAGAAAGCTAACAAACCTGTGGTGAGTAATAGTATGGATACCGAACCAAATTGAACAATCAAAGCAGGAGCAGCAGCAGTAAACAAACCGCCACCCACAATGGGTTCAAAAAACAATTGTTTATAAGCGAAACTTTCAAAAGCCCCTGTACTGTTGTCTCCATCCACCATCCGAATTAAGAGAATCCCAGTAGCAGTAACCCCCATAGATTGCCCCATATCTCCAATACCACGCTCAAACCAATACACAGGAAGAATACGAGGTGCAAGATAGACAAAGGCTAGGACGTTCCAAATAATACCAATAATTGCCAGACTCAGAAAAACCCCTATGTTTGCTCCAATTACAGTGAGATTAATTGATGCTAGGGCTGTTACTACTACAATATCTAAAGCGACTCCTGCAATTCTCTCTTGAAGTCGGCGAATAATTAAACAGTCCAAGTCTAGTTGCTTCATGACTAACTGAACAATAATTCCACCAATCAAAGCCATCGGAAATAGAGGAATAGCACCAATCAACTCTAAACCACCTCTTCCCCAAGTCAGGGATTCAATTAAGCTCAATAATTGTAGAATTAACCAACCAATAACTACAGCTAATCCTGTAAAACCTAAATTGAGGGATAAAGGATCGATCAATAGATTATCCATTAACTGTCTTCTTCTGGCTAAAACTCGACTGCTTTCTGTAGGAGCAGTTTCTTGAAATTGAGCATCACCAGTACTAACAGGTGTTAACCTAGCTTCAACATGACCTTTAGTTCTTCCCCAATGGGCTAAGAGAGTACCGAACAGAATTCCACAAACAATACCCACCGTAGCTAAACCAAGGGCTAAATCTCCCCCTTCAGGAAAATCTAATTTTGTCAAGGTTTCTGACATTCCCGCAGCTGTACCGTGACCACCCTCAAAGGCTATTTCAATTAATGCACCAGCAATGGGATTGACTCCAAATACAGGAGTTAAAACCAATATTACTAATGCAATGCCAAGAGTGTATTGTCCCCAAGCTAAGGTTTGCCCAAAAGCTACTTGTGGTGCAGTTTTACGCCAAATATCCTGGGGATTAGGAATATGTTCTCCCAAAAATAGAGCAGCAAAAACGATATTAATAAATACTCCTGGGGATTGTGACCAGACTGTACGCATTGTCTCCGGAAAAATACCCCCAGCCCAATAAGAATCAGGACTCACTCCCCAAGATACTGCGATCGCTCCTATTACTCCCACTCCGCCCAATAAAGCGATAACACCAGCGATAATTGATTCTGGTAAATAAAGAGTTTGAAATAATTTGACTTTTTGCTTTACAAATCTGCCCAACAGTAGCAGAATTGCTAACATCACAAAAGCGAAAAAAACGTTAAGTAAGTTAAACATTTTTTATTCAAGTTTTGAATAAGTATTTGGTTTTTTTTATATACAATAAATTACTCGATAATAGTAGCGAAGATTACTGAGTTGATCTTATAATTGCCCCAAAAATATATCTTTGTAATGTATTTTTTCCCTGAATCGCTTTGTCTACACAGTTATTCAAAATCGTTATGAGTATGATATATTGTTAAGGTTCCTAAACATAACTATACAAACGCAGCAAAATCTGTACTATAAGGAGAGTATAAACGATGACCGCAGAAGGATGTATTAGAGTAGGGCAGGAAGCTCCTGACTTTACCGCTACTGCTGTATACGATCAAGAATTCAAAACCATGAAGTTGTCAGACTATCGTGGTGAAAAGTATGTTGTGCTATTTTTCTATCCTTTAGACTTCACCTTTGTTTGTCCCACAGAAATTATTGCTTTTAGCGATCGCCATGAAGAATTCAAAGCTCTTGGTACCGAGGTATTAGGTGTATCTGTAGATAGCGAATTTTCCCATTTAGCTTGGATTCAAACAGATCGTAAACAAGGTGGTATTGGAGATATTGACTATCCCCTAGTATCTGATATTAAGAAAGAAATTAGTACAGCTTATAACGTTCTCGATCCAGATGCAGGAGTTGCTTTAAGAGGACTGTTTATTATAGATAAAGAAGGTATTATCCAACACGCTACCGTTAATAATCTTTCTTTTGGTCGCAGTGTTGATGAAACATTACGTACTCTCAAGGCAATCCAGTACGTACAATCTCATCCTGATGAAGTATGCCCTGCGGGTTGGCAAGAAGGAGATAAAACTATGGTTCCCGATCCTGTAAAATCTAAAGTCTATTTTTCTGCTGTTTAGTCTTAATAAGTATTATAAAAATATCAAAGTAATCTTAAGATATGTTCTTGGGATTATCTTAGACCACAAGCAAAAGGCTTTAAATCCAAATTATCATCATTACTTAATATGACACGGTTCTACCGTGTTTTTTTATTGCCTATTTAGTAACTTAGTTGTTAATTTATATTTTTCAAACTGTTATAATTTGTACCAAAAAATAATTTTACAAAATATTAATTAATATCCATGAATTGAATATATTAATACATATTTCTGCGTATTTGTGCGTAGAACAAAAAATGTATATTTCAAATTTTCAGTAAAACAACGATGGTAGAGCTTTGAGGTTCAACAGAGAATGTTATTTAGATTTTATTAAATCTCTAAATACTAAATCATTTGTCAACACCCTAATTAGAGATGCTCTATGACTAGAAGTCTCTTTCACGGTCAATCCTCAATATAGCTTTAATTACTATGCCTACTCAATCCTTTGGTTATCGTTGCATGGAACTTCTACAAGATTACTTTTGCAACCCCTCTTTAAAATTACGCAATAAATTAGTTGAGTTAAATGCTGGTTTAGTAAGAAAAGTAGCCCATCAAGTTAGCAGAAAATGTGCTGAACCCTATGAAGATTTAGAGCAAATTGGTTATCTAGGGTTGATTAGGGCTATTGAACGTTTCGATCCCCATCAAGGTGCTGCTTTCAGTTCTTTTGCTATTCCTTACATTCGTGGTGAAATGCTGCACTACCTTAGAGATAGAGGTAGTATGATGAGAATTCCTCGCCGTTGGCAAGAACTTTATGCTAGAGGGAAAAAACTACGGAAAGATTTAATCGAAAATTTGGGACGCTTACCTAAAGATGTAGAATTAGCCAAAGCTTTAGGAGTACCATTACAAGAATGGAGTGAATGCCAACTCGCTTTGCAAAATCGCCTTCCCATAAGTCTAGATGCGGTAATCAACAACTCCATGGACTCTTCCGTTACCTTTGGTGACACTATTGCTGACCCCAACTATCAAAAGTTACGCAAACAGGAAGAAGACCGATTACAGTTGCAAAGAGCAATGAATCAACTAGAAAATAAAACTAAAGCAGCTATTGAATGTGTCTTTTTATGGGATTTACCCCGTAAAGAAGCTGCTAAATATATTGGCATTAGCCCCATGACAGTAACTAGACACTTACACAAAGGGATCGAACAACTTGGCTCAATTTTAGAACAGCCTCAAGCTGCTTAATATGGCAAAAACCTTTAAGAAGCTTTTTGTTGACGAGAACAATAAGCTACTAATAACCCAAATAATCCAATGCCTGTTAAATATTTCACAGCATTAGGAATGCTAGGGTTAGGAGAAAAGAAACCCTCAATTAAACCAGCAATTACCAACATCGGTACAATACCGAAAAGTAACTGAGCTGCCTTTTGTCCATTTTGTTTCAATGCATCTATACGACCGTATTGTCCAGGAAATACTATGGCTTGACCCACCAGTAATCCTGCAGCTCCAGCCAAAAAAATAGCTGGTAATTCCAAAGAGCCGTGAGGCAAAACAAAACCCCAAAAAGGATAAGATAAATTATTTTGGGCTACTAGTGCGGATACTGCCCCAATAAGAAAACCATTTAATCCCATTATATAAATACTATATATTCCTCCAGTAATCCCCCCTCTGATCGCAATAAAGGAGACACGTAGATTATTAATCATAATGCCACTAGAGGCTAATGGCTCAACACCCACAATTGAACCCATCCATAATTCCCCTCGATCTCTAACTGTTTCAATCAAATGTTGAGGAACAGTTAACGATATAAATACGGGATCGCTCCAGGCGTACCACCAACTAATTATCCCAAAAAGTACGAAAATCATTGTTGCTACGACAATGTAAATTCTTGTTTCTTGAACAACTTGAGGAAATCCCCAGAGATAAAATTTGGTTACGGCTTGCCATTCTTGGCGTCGAGAGCCCTGATATATTTGACTGTAGCCACGAGAGGTTAGTTGTTGTAGATTTTGGGTTAAAGTTTTGCCTAATTTGTAAGTTTTGGCTCTAGCAAAATCAGCAGAAACCGAACGATATAAACTAGCAAGTTGTTTGATTTCTTCGGCTGATAGAGACTTTAAGCCTTTGTTTTCCACTTGTTGCAAAAGAAGCTCTAATGTTTTCCAATTTGCTTCTCTTCTGGCAATCCAACGTTGAATATTCATAAAACTATAATTAATAATTGATGATTGATAATGAAACCTTTAACTGTTGGTAATGTTGTTAGTGCAGGATTGCGAATTTATCGCGATCGCTTTTTAGAGTATTTTCGTATTGCTTTTATTGGTTATCTTTGGATATTAGTACCAATTTATGGTTGGGCAAAATTTGCAGGGATGAATGGCTTAATTGCTAGGCTAACTTTTGGAGAAGTAACCGAAAAACCTGAGACAGAAAAAGAAGCACGTCGTTATATCAAACCTCGTATGTGGCAATTTTTAATTGCTGGTATTTTAGTTAGTTTAATTGTCTTTTTCGGATTTATATTTTTTATCTTCGTCTTGGGTATTGTAGGATTTATTTTTAGCTTGATTATTGGTCTAAATAACAATAATACAGACCCTGCTTATATTGCATTGTCAGTCTTATTTTTTATAATTAGCTTAATTTTATCTATTATTGCTTTTACTTGGTTATTTTCTCGTTATTTCCTAGTTGAATTACCTCTAGCTGTTGAAGATGGTACGACTGCTGGTGCAGCGTTAGGACGTAGTTGGAATTTAACCAAAGGATCAGTTATTCGCTTACAAATTATTGTTTTTGTTGCTTTCTTGATTAGTTTGCCCATTTCAATTGTGATTCAAATAGCTAGTGCTATATTGCAACTGGTTTTAGGTAGTTTAACTAGTACTGGGAATGATTTAGTATCTTTATTAGTTACCTTGGTGATTTTAGCTATTACTTTAGCTGGTGGTGCTTTACTAATTCCTTTTTGGCAAGCAATCAAAGCTGTAATTTATTATGATTTCAGGGTACGTAGAGAAGGCTTAGGAATAGAATTGGAAGAGGGTAATTAGTCAAAAATAAAAAAGCTTATAACTTATTAGCTATAAGCTTTTTAAAAAGCTAATTTAGGGAACTAAAGACACAATTTGCTGAATAAATTGTTGGTGATCTACCACTGGTTTAGAGATGTAGCCATCTGCCCCACTCTGTTTTAAGAAAGCTTCGCGATCGCCCTGCATAGCGTGGGCTGTGACAAGAATTACTGGTAAACGGGCAGTTTCAGGGTTAGATTTCAACATTTGGGTGATTTTGATGCCATCTACGGGGGTACCTTGATAGACGCTATTTGCCAGAGAAACATCCATCAAAATTACATCAATCTCTCCAGACTGAGCAAACTTCAGTACTTCTTCCACATCTTCTGTCCCTTTGACATCTAAACCACCCCGTTTAGTAAGAATTTTGGAAAAAACCCGAAAGTTAATAGGATCGTCTTCTACAATCAGAACTGTTGTCATAGATATTAACTAGCAAAATTTATTTTAGATAG
>JASJDF010000288.1 GCA_030065715.1 Xenococcaceae cyanobacterium MO_188.B19
CTCATATCTACGTTGCGTAAAATATGGCTTTCTCCATAATAGACGTTTAGATCGGATATTCTTAAGGTTAAGTCGGTTTGGATCGGTTTATTTAGGGTTGATTGAGGCATATTCATAATTATTATTTGCTAATTGCTAATGATTAGTTGATTATTCCCTTATTACTCATTCCTTATATTTTGCTTCTATTTCTGTTTCTACCTGTTCAACAATTTCATCGGGTAGGTCTAAAAGTTGCAGTAGTTTTTGATAGGCTGCTATGTCTTTGTTACTAATTTCATTACACCTAATAACTTCATAGCTAAGTTTTAATACTCTTTCTTTTTCACCGAAGGTTTTTAGTTTGGGGACTAGTTCTTCTAAGGGGATATTTTTGGGTAAATAGTTTTGTAGTTCTTGTTGTAAACTATTTTGATGTTCTATATCTGTGGCAAATTCTCGACTTAAACGGGATAAAATTACATCAAATTGTTGTGGTGCAAAATTGCCATCTGCCCAAGCCATTGAAGCTGCTATTCTCAGAATAGTCATCTGTTCTGGAGTAATAGATGGAGCTTCACCTAGATATACTTCGATAACACGAGAATCATTTTGTATTTCATCCATTGTCCCTTGGCAAAGTACTGAACCTTGGTGTAATACTGTCACTTGATTATTGGCAATTTGTCTGACAAATTCCATGTCATGTTCAATGGCGATGATAGAATGACTTTCTGCTAGGGAAAGTAGTAGGGCACCGACATTTTCTGTTTCTTCATCGGTTAATCCTGCTGCTGGTTCATCTACTAGTAATAAGTCGGGAGATTGGGCTACTAACATCCCGATTTCTAGGCGTTGTTTTTCTCCATGGGATAATAATTCTGCGGGAGCATTGGCTTTGGCTTCTAAACCGATGGTTTCGAGTAATCCTCCTACGGTTCTAATTTCTCCTGATTTGGGAGGATTAAAAAGAGTAGAAAAAACATTTTTATTGTGATTGCAAACTAGATCTAAGTTTTCTCTGACTGTTAAATTAAGATAGACTCTGGGAGTTTGAAATTTGCGACCAATTCCCATACGAGCTATTTTATATTCTGGGATTTTTTTGAGATTTTTGCCTTTAAATAAAACTCTACCTTTTGTGGGTTGTACTTTTCCTGTTATTACATCTAAAAAAGTGGTTTTTCCCGCACCATTGGGACCAATGATAACTCTTAATTCTCCAGGATTCATACTGAAGTTTAAGTTGTTTAGAGCTTTAAAGCCATCGAAGCTTACTGTTAAATTTTCTATTTCTAAAATTTTGTTCATAATTAAATACTTCAGAATATTTGGCGATGCTTCAAAATAATAGTACTACTTAAAAAATGAGATTGATATATTATTTAATCAACTCAATACAACTTTCATAATAAATCTTATTTTGTTTATAGGAAGAAGATAGAATATTGACATGAGCCATGTGACTTTTAATAATTTCTGTAAACGGTATTTTAGTTTCAAAAAATCCAATATTATTTTCCATTTCTATATATATACAATCTAAAGGAATTTCAATATCCTTATAATAAGAAGACTGTACCACAATTAATGCACTTTTCCCTTTTTTCAAGACTCGATATATTTCATTAAGAATTTGCCAAGCATCATCAAAATATTGAACTATATTTTTCCAGTAATAAGTTTTAGAACCTTTAGAATAATGATTTTCTATTTGATTTAGAATATCATTACAAATCTTACCCCAAGATTTTTTAATAGAAGGTTGACTATTTCTAATCACAGGTGCGCCCATTGTTTTTACTCTTAGTTCTCGTAAATATCCACTATCTTTAAGTAGTAATATTTCAAGTTGAGTAGTCATTGCATAATCGATACGAGTTAAATAAGGTGGGGAGGTAATAATTGCATCAAAACTATTATCTTTGAAACTCATTTGTTTCGCATCGGCAGTATAATTAATATGTAATAAATATTCTTTAGATAATATTTTAGAGCTTTGGAGAGTATTATACATTTGCTCGGAAGTAGCAATAAAAACATTTTGCACTTCTTCCAGACTAAAAGATTGCTTGTGTTCTATTTTTTTAAACCAAGTAGGATTAGAACCAGATTTATAACCAGATAATTTTCTCGCTGTTTGGAACAAGGCACAGAGAAAAAATGCTTTTAATGGATGCTCAATAGAGGTGTTTTCTAAGATTTTAATGATTGAGTTATTAATAGTAGTTTTTGGAAAATTACAAAGTACAATAGCTTTTGCTATAACTATTAAATTATTAGCCAAACTAGAACTAACAAAATTATCTAAGGATATATCGTAACTAAAATCTTGTTTTAGATTATTAGAAATTGTAAGTATTTGCTCTTGTAACTTGACTCTATTTCGATTGAGTAAATATAGAACTAATCCAGATTTTGCTTGTCCAAAATAAGATATTATGGGGTTTATATCTAATCCTATTGAACTAATTATATAGGATTCACAAATATAATTGGTTATTCCACTACCACTCCAAGGGTCTAAAACAAGATCGTATTTTGATAGTCTTAAATAATTAATTGCACTACGAACAAAATTTTCCGAATATCCTGCATAATAAGGATGCCAAGCATGTAAACTTTCTCTTTCTACTTTCGTTCTTTTCGCACTTTGTAACTGGGTTATATTAGTTATCATCTTGCTTTAATTTTCCTGCTTTTCCTAATAAAAGTTTTAATGCTTGCTCTATAGAAGAGTCTGATTCATTGGCAAAGAAAATACCATTTATATTAGCGTTATTTAATCTACTAATAAGATTTTGATGTTGTGATGGGAAAGGATAATAAAGAATGGTAAAAAATTGTCCTTGAGTAAATTGTGACTTATATTTATTCGCTTTATTAATTATTTCATCTGCTCTTTTATGAATATCGCGAGGAGATTCAATTCTTTTAATATCAATTCCTATTTCTATATTTTCCTCAGATATAGAATAAGCAGCATCTAATTCAAATTTTTCTTGTTGTACAGAAAATTGTCTTTTTTTGAATGTCACACTTGAATTCTTATTGAGCATCTTAAGGATGCGTTTTTCCCATCTTCCTTTATTAGCTCTTAATTCTTTATCTGTCCAAAAAAATCTATCTAATTCTAGTAAAGCGGGAATAGCTATTTCTTTGGGCAACATTGGTTTAATATATCCTGCTAGAGTTGCAGCTTTAGTAATATTTATCTTGTTGGCATAAGTATCTAGGTTGATTTGTAAGTCTCTAGAGATAGCTCTTGCAGCAACATTGATACAAGCCAATACTGATTTGATTAAAATTGGATAATTAACAAAAGCATGGGCTAATTCTTCCGCCGATAATTCATCAAATAAGATATAGGAAACTTGTCTAACTTCTATATGGTTTGTGAAAGCATTTTCCAAAGCAGCCTGTAATTCTTTTATTCTGTTAGGTGATGGACTAGCATTTTCTAGTTGTTCTCTATGAGTACTGTACTGCTCTGATTCTGTCATCTATACCGATCTAATTCGACCTAAATTGTACAACAGAAATATTATTGAGATAAATAGTATTAGCGATCGCTTAATTGTTCCTTTTCTTGCTTAATTTCAGGATTTTCTTCAAGACTAGGATAAGTAATAATTCTTTGACGTAAACCTAACTTATAACTAAGTTTCTCCCAAGCCCAATCGCGCCACCATCCCACGATTCCATCGGGTAAAACTGTTACAACAATTAGGAATAATGCTCCTTGGAAAAATAGCCATACTTCAGGCAAACTTTCGCTTAAAAATGTCTGTGCTAGTCTTACTAAAAGGGTGCCAATTATTGCCCCAATTAAAGTAGCTCTTCCTCCTACTGCTACCCAAATTACCATTTCAATAGAAAAGGGAACTTCCATGAATTTCGGGGTAATAATTCCTGTTTGAACTGTATATAATGCCCCCGCTATTCCCGCGATCGCGCCAGATATGCCAAATACTAAAACTTTATATCCTGTAGGATCGTAACCTGAAAATCTTACCCTAGTTTCATCATCTCTAATCGCGATTAATAAGCGACCAAAACGTCCACTAGTTAACCAACGACAAAAGTAATAAACAGCTAGTAAAATAATTACTGTCAATATATAAAATATTTTTTGTACCGAATCGGAACTAGCTAACATTCCAAAGATAGTTTCTGTATCAGTTTTTAAACCATTAGTACCATTAATTAGTTTTTGTTGACCGTTAAAGAAATTGAAAAATACTAATAGTGCAGCCTGGGTAATAATTGAAAAGTAAACCCCTTTAATGCGATTACGAAATACTAGATATCCCAATAAGCCAGCTACAATTCCAGGGATCACAATTAAGGCAATAATCGTTATAGGAAAAGAATAGAAAGGATGCCAAAACCAAGGTAATTCTTTAACTCCATAGAGAGTGAAAAATTCTGGTAGTTGTCCATCAGGTATCTGTAACTTGAGGTGCATTGCTAAAGCATAACCACCTAAGGCAAAAAAGATACCATGACCTAAACTTAGTAATCCTGTATAACCCCAAATTAGATCAATCCCTAATGCTACAATTGACAAAGATAAAATTCTTCCTAATAGGCGTAATCTAAACCCAGGCAAAACGATGGGCAAAATAACCGCAAAAATAATGAGTAAACCTATAACAATTGCAGTTTCAATTATCTTTTGTCTTTTTTTTTGTTTTTGAATTTTCTTATTCATTATTTACTAATAGATAATATATTTATTGGTGGGCATTTATTTATTACTTTCTAGACTAATTATATAAATAATAAATATGCCCACCCTACATTTACTCATTACTCATTACTCATTACTCATTACTCGTTCCTTATGCGCTTGCGCTTGCGCTTGCGAAGCTCTACCTGAAAGGTCAGCTCTACCCGTTCCCGTTCCCGAAGGGACTACCGTAAGGTCAGGGACTACCGCTAGGTCAGGGGCAGCGGTATCCTTTAGGACTAATTTTTTACAATTCCGCCGTTCTTCCTTTTTGAGGAAATAATCCCGCAGGTTTAACTTGCAGAAAACTAATAATTAAGGCAAATACCATCACTTTTGCCATACTACTAGTAGCAAAGAACAACAAGATATCTACTAAAGGTTTTAAAGATTCAGTAGAAGAAGCTATTAACGCCAAAGTTCCTGAAGCAATTAAATAATTAATAATGCCAATTCCCAAGGCAGCCAAAATAGTGCCAAATAAATTACCCACCCCACCGACTACCACTACCATAAAAGTATCTACGATATAGTTCTGACCAGTATTGGGTCCCACCGAACCTAGTAAGCTAACAGCACAACCAGCAACTCCTGCTAATCCCGAACCAATGGCAAAAGTTAAAGCATCTACTTTAGCAGTGGGAATACCCAAACAAGAACTCATAGAACGGTTTTGAGTAACAGCCCTAATTCTTAATCCCCAAGTAGAACGATTGAGAAACCAATAAACAGCAATCAAACAAATAATGGTTAAAGCAATAATAAATAGACGAGCATAAGGCATCTGAAACCCTAAAACTTTAACCCCACCTCGTAACCAAACAGGGGCAGTAACATCGACGTTTCTGGCACTAAACCAAGCTTTAGTTAAAGCAGGCATTTGACTCAATAAAAATCCTGTTATTACGGCGATAGCTGTGGAAATAGGCAGTAAGATAGCTATAATCAAACTCCTGATTCTTGACCAATCAGGACGACGACTTAATAAAGTCATTCCCCCAAAAAAGAATAGACAAAATACTCCAATACAAATCGCTAAAAGCCAATTAACACTACGAACCAGTTGGCGTAAAATTAAACTTACACCCCAGGTTGCTAATAAAGTTTCTAACGGTCGCCCGTATAAAAAGCGAATTACACCTTTTTCTAGTATTAATCCCGCGATCGCAGCTACAATAAAAGCTATAGGAATAGAAACTAAAATATAATAACTAAACCAAGGTTCTCCCCAAGGTTTAAAAATATTTTGGACAACATAAGTGGTATATCCGCCTAGCATCATTAATTCGCCGTGAGCAAGGTTAATTACCCCCATCAGTCCGAAAACAATTGCTAAACCCAAAGCAGCAATCAGCAATACTGAACCAATACTGATGCCGTTAAATAATCCTTCTATTAATGCAGACACAATTAATTTATTAACAAACTTTACAATACGGTAAGGTGGGCGATCGACGGAAGCCCTAAAGGATCCCTAAAGGGTATATGCGAAGCGGTATCCTTTAGGACACCTTCGGATAACACCTTCGGATATACTTTAGTGCATTGCCCACCCTACAAAAGCTACGCTTTCTTGTACTTTCCGCCCTTATTCGGATCAGTCCAGTCACAGGCATAGCCCTTAGTTTCTGGTACATACTGATTCCAAGGAATAGGATCTACAGCACCCTTAGTAGAAGAAACAATATCAAACAAACCATCTTCTCTAACTTGACCAATTCGGACAGTTTTAGAAATATGATGGTTAGGAGCCATTTTGACCTTGCCTTCAGGAGCATCAAACTCTTGACCGACGGCTGCTTTTCTTACCGCTTCAATATCGGTAGTACCTGCTGCTTCTACTGCTTGCTTCCACAGATAAACCATAATATATGCAGCTTCCATGGGGTCGTTAGTTACCCGATCTTCACCGTATTTGGCTTTAAAGGCTTTGACAAATTTATCATTGGCGGGGCTTTCTACAGTCTGGAAATAGTTCCACGCTGCATAATGACCTTTAAGATATTCTGTTCCAATTTGGCGTACTTCTTCTTCAGCGATACTGACAGACATTACAGGATATTTATCGGGAGTTAATCCTGCACCTTGCATCTGTTTGAAGAAAGCGACGTTACTATCACCATTAAGACTGTTAAAGATCACACCACCATTGGGTAAGGCAGCTTTGATTTTGGTAATAATTGCAGTAACTTCCGTATTACCTAAGGGTAAATAATCTTCCCCGACAGTTTTACCGCCTTTAGCTTTCAGTTGCTCTTTAATAATGGTGTTAGCAGTACGAGGAAAAACATAATCTGAACCAACCAAGAAAAAGCTTTTGCCTTTATTTTCTAACAACCAATCTACAGCAGGTTCAATTTGTTGATTGGGTGCAGCACCAGTGTAGAAAATATTATTCGAGCATTCTTGCCCTTCATATTGCACAGGATACCAAAGCATATGCTGTTTCGACTCAAATACTGGTAATACCGCTTTACGACTGGCAGAAGTCCAACAGCCGAACACAGTTACAACTTTATCTTTGTCAATAAGTTTGGCTGCTTTCTCCGCAAATGTGGGCCAATCTGAGGCTCCATCTTCTTTAACAGGAATAATTTTCTTGCCTAATATGCCACCAGCAGCATTAATCTCATCAATTGCTAGCATTTCAGCATCAACTACTGTGGTTTCGCTGATTGCCATAGTACCGCTAAGGGAATGGAGAATTCCAACTTTAATTCCGTCTTCGGTATTAACAGTCTCTTCACCAGTAGCACAGGCTTTGAGCAACATACTTGTAGCTACTGTTGCGGAACTATATACTAAAAATCTACGTCTTCCTAATTTTGACATTGTTATTTTGTCCTTCAGGTATTCGTCTCACTACCACACTCCAAAGGGGGAGTAAATGATCT
>JASJDF010000289.1 GCA_030065715.1 Xenococcaceae cyanobacterium MO_188.B19
TGGTTACAAAAACTAGTTTTTGTAACCAGTTTCGTTAGGAGAATAAATTAGTTAGACAAAACTCACATTTTGTAACGAAATCTTTATATAAATCTGATTCACTGCCATTTCGCGCAAAATCTAACGAGTTTTTGGTATCACAAAGCATAACCTCTGACGTTATATTTCCCTTGGTTTTGACGCAGATGTACACAAAAAATAATCAAAATAGAGTAGTCGAGGGAGTTGTGTTTGCAGCTTAGTTAGTGGTTAAAAGATGGGCAATGTAAAGTACTTTTCTCAAGCAAACTGCATAAAAATCTAGTTAAGTCGTAGAAGTAAATATAAGCCAAACATATTGAATTTTGTTCTTAATAAAGTTAAAACGATGAAAAAATTTACATTAAGTATTTTAACTACTGTTATCGCTTTTTCTCCCTTATCTGCTTTCGCTCAAGATTTTCAGACCAGCATTCAACAAAATACTAATTCGGGTGCTGCTTTAGGTGTTGATAACTTGATTTATCAAGATGCTACTCAAAACCATAACGTTCCCGCTCCTGCCGCTACTCAAAACGAGGAGCTGGCTGCTTCTGGCGATGGCTCAACAGATACTCCTCATGAAGTAAGTAATTATTACGATCCATCTTACGGAGGCTCCTCTGCTACTACAGATTCAAATGGTTGTACTTTCTTTTCAGCAGCAGGCGCTCCTACTATTAGTAGCTGCGATCCCAACTGGTAAAAGTAAGTTCTGAGTTTGAAAAAAATAATTTATAGTGCGATCGCTTTTTGATTAACTGCGATCGCTTTTCGACGACGGCAGGATGTTTGTATATCCTGCACAGGATAGGATTCAAAATAACTCAAGGAAATTGTAGCTAAATATACTTTATTTATATTTACATCATTGGTTAATTTTTTTTTGTCGGGGGAAAACTAGCGAGGATAGGCGTTTGAGTAGCAATTGTACAGAGAATTACGCTAAGGCTGAAAGGCTTGTGCTGTAAGCGTTTCAAAACCCAATTTCGCGATCACTATTAGTGTATCAATTAAACCTTAGTCTATTTGGTACAGAAATGTGGTGCTTACTCCCAACTTTCTTGCCAACTTTCTTTGAGATATCTGACCCTTGGCGTATTCTTCAATAATCAAAAGATTGACAGTATCTGAGATTGGCTTTGCCATATATTTAATCACTTGTGTCAGTGATAATCCATTGCTTTTTAGAATTTTTCTCTACTTTAAATCCGAGTAAATTCCCCAATTGAGCCAAACATTTTTTAATTTCCGCGCCTTTACCCGATGGGATTAACAGTCCGTCAGATATTATGGATTTAACTTCTTCATTATGATAAATATCACTTGTGTCAGTGATAGACCATTTTCGGTTGACTCTTTCTATTTTAAATCCGAGTGAAATCCCCAATTGAATTAAACATTTTCTAATTCCCCCACCTCTATTCGATGGGGTTGATAATCCTTCAGATATTATGGTTCTTGCTTCTTCTATCTCAATTAATTCACTTGTGTCAGTGATATTACTCTTATTTAAATGAGTTTCTGGCTCGGCTCGCTCGTCTTTAGATAAAACCCCATTTTTATCACTTGTTACAGAGATTAATTGTTTTTCTAGCTCAGAGATTTTTTGCTTTAATTTCTTGATTTCATTGTCTGGTTTTGAAGCAGTACCATTATTATTGATATATTGACTTATATCAGGTAATATACCTTCATCAAGTTGATGGGCAATTTCAAGAACTTGCTCGGCAATCGCAACAGGAACGCGAATAGTTTTAGTCTTTCCAGACTTCCACTTTGACTCGTATTTAACTAAAGATGCTTCATTACCTAACCGATTGCCTGGAGTCTCATTAAGTCTAGGTTCTAGCCCCTCAATTAGCAACTTTTCTAAACTTGTTAACAAGTTTTCTTGCTCGTAGTTTATCCAAGCAATAGATACAGATTGTTTATCATTTATTTCTCTAATACTCTTTAATAGATGATGACTTTTCCACCTAGAAGTTAAGTTCTTAGTTTGACCAACATATAAGATTTCTGATTCATTAAAAACAATGTAAATTGCTGATACTGAGGGAAGTAAGCTTTTATGGTCAAAATCCAAGCAACCAGATTCTTGAACATATTGCTTGTATAAATCTGAAATTGAATCAACTACTATTTTAATATTTTCTGGTATTCTACTGTGAGTAGTTTTGTATAATGCTTTCTTGCCCCTACCACCTTTATTGGTCATAATTAAAACCCGTTAACAAGTTTAATAAACATTATAATTAAAACCCGTTAACAAGTTTAATAAACATTATAATTAAAACCCGTTAACAAGTTTAATAAACATTATAATTAAAACCCGTTAACAAGTTTATTTAGCTGTAATTTAACTACCTGAAATTCAAATATTTATCTTGGCAAAATAGACTAAGGATTATTAGGAATAGCGGTAATCACAAATCGAATAACCGTTCCGACTACCGCCGTACCAAGAAGACCGATTAGCGTCCAGATTTGAGCTTTCCCTGAACCTTTAATCTCTTTAACATCCTCTTTGATAGCATTAACTTCAGCCTTAACCGTTGCCATATCAACCAATTCGTCTTTTATATCGTCAGAAATTTTATCTAATTTAGTTTCAACCTTTTGTTCAAAGTTATCTAACTTCTGATTAATTTGCTCTAAGACCTTGGTTAAATCTGTTGTCACCTGAATTGGTGTATTGGACATCGTGAATTGCTCCAGTTAAATTTATGTTTTTTAACAATCACAGTAAATCGATCGCTTCTTTGATTTTTCGCTCGTCGCAATCAATGTACGTTTGTACTGAATTGAGAGAAGCATGACCCGTGACCTGTTGGATGGTTCTGGCACTGACTCCTTTATCGGATAATCTGGTAATCAGAGTCCTACGAAATGAATGGGTAGAAATTCCCTTTCCCCCCAATCCCGCACGCTCGCAAGCGGTTCTCAATGCAGCATCCACCGTTTGCCGCCAAACATGAGATTCATTATCTCTGCCTGGAAACATCCATTTAGTTTCCTTCCAGGGCAGTTCGTAAGCAGTTAAAGGCGCAATCAAGTTCTCATGTACTGGCACGGTACGGGTAGAAGCTGGTCTATCTTTAGATGATTTTCTCGTCCTGGCGTTAAATAAAATTACATCCCTTGGCTTGCCTGGTTTTTCGTAGACGTAACGCCATTCTAGTTTGGTTACTGCTCCAACCCGTTCCCCCGTGTACCAGAGAATCTCAAATAATAGCTTTTGCCATTCTCCCCGAAGCTGCTTTTGGATCTTGAAATATTCCCTCGGAGTAAGAACTTTGCTTTGACCGTACCTGTTGATTTTCACAGCAATTATTTTGGCTCTTTTTCTACGTATCATGGTATATTAGCCAAAACTCGCTCAATATGCCAAAGTGCGCTCGCTGTAATCCATACATACTAAGCATTTGAAAAATGAGCGACTTTTGGCTGATTTGTCAAGATGAGCCAAAATTGACCAATTAATAGGGTTTTTGAAGGACAAAATTTAAAAAACACAATTGTTAAGTTGTGCAAAGCAATAATTAAGCAAATCTTAAAAAAAACCAGACTCTGAAAGCCGCATTCTGTCTGGCTGAAGGAATGGTGAACCCTTAAGGGTCTACCACGGGAGCAACCAGGGGAGTAGAGTAAGCTATTGTATGGACGTGGCATATCCTCCCCGTAACGCGATATGTATTATTCCAGTGGTTCGTTTTCTGCGTCAAACAATAATTCTTTCATTCCCAAATACTTTAACAGGGCTTCCATACAGTAAGGATTGGCGCATACCCACCATTGCCCAAACTTTCTAAAGGCTATTAAATATTTCTTTTCAATCAGCTTGTAGCCTACCCTTTTGGTGATGAAATTGCCCTTACACCATTCTGTAAGTGATACAAAATTAGTACGTTCGCGACCTGGGATGCCACTCAAAGGACGAGTTCCCATCAGTTTGTTGCCATTAAAAGCCGCGCCGCTTTTGAATAATCCCATAGCAATCTATTAATTAAAATTACAAATCAAATTATTTTTTATGGCAGCGTCTTCAATCGCGGAACGTAGCCCAACTGAATTTAAAGGTAAAGTCTTTATCTTGGAACTACCTAATTGAGGTTTTGCTCGTTCGTATAAAGCGATCGCGTCCTCATCATTATGAGCATTGCTAAAAAGAAGCCCTTCTATTTGACTGAAAGTTTGAGGATTATCATAGAAATAACTTCCCCAAGCTTGAGATAAATCGCGATTAGCTGTCTTAGAAATGGCACTAACTGTTCCTACTTTCATTGCTGCCGAACCTCGCAAATCCAGTAACTTTATGGGCTTAGTTAGCTGAATTAGTGCTACTTTTAAGTTGGTGGTGTCTATTATTCTAGTGTCCCCAAACACCTCCACCAAACAACAGCTAAGAGTAAATCCCCAGTAATTTATACCCCTATCTGGATCTGAGCCTGGATTATCTAAAGGATATTGATGGTGATCAAACCGATTTATTGGCCCGTAATGACGGAAAGTGGTTGCTTGAGTATTGTATTTTGTAGGATTATAGATTCTTCTCAATTCTGTTCCTATTTTTAGAATCTCATAGACAGGAGATATTGTTATTTGGGGATTCGGTGGTGGTGAATCAATTGCAACCATTATTGAGCTAGTCCTACCCCTACAGCTTCATTAACTACTTGCTTAATCTCTCCCTTTTTAAGCATTTCCAGGGGAGTATGATTATCAAATCTAGGGTTGGGACGAGTTAACCAACTGACTTTAGCTAAGTTGGACACATTTAAAGACTGAATTGTTTCTGGTAGACCTTGAACTACGCCATTTTCTTCTTCAGGATCGAATTGCCACAAAGGATATTTCCATTGACCACTATCTTTGACGGCAAGCAAAGTCTTATTTTTCAGCCGATCTAAAGGGGTTTGCCTGGAACGGCTTGATAATAACTTAGCCACCTGTGGTGTACTAATAGTATCTTGAAGCAGTTTTGCTCTTTGGGAAAAAGAGTTGATCAAATTCACTAATGCTAGTTCTTTTCTCTCTTCTGGACTATAAGTTTTCCCAGCTATTGCATCGGCTATAGACTGTTCTTCGGGGTTAGGACATGGTTGTCTAGCAATATCCTTAAATCGTTCATTTAAATGTTTTTTGGTGTCTTCAGACATAGGCTGAATCAAGTCTTTGACCTGATTTAGCACTTCAAGTTCATACTTGCCAGATCTTGTATTTTCATCTACTGTCGGCTTATCAATAACGCTCATAATTTATTTCTCCATTGCAAGAGATGTCCAATTATTCTAACCAATAGATGCAAGAGATGTCCAATTGTTGTTAATTTAAGTTACTTTCAGTAGGTCGAAAAATTTTCTATAAACTTTACGGGATGAGGTTTTCAGCCGATAACCTTGTTGATCGAAAATCATGCACGTATCAGCTTTTGACGCGATCGAGTTCTCAACTATCAGACTGCGATCGCCGTGATCATAAGGCGAGCCTTGCTGTGTTTCCCTTTTATGTCCCTTCGGGTTTAAGCCCGAAGAGGGTAACACACAACTCTCATGAAAAATCTAAAGCGGTTGTCTTGTCAGCTTTTCCGCTTCAAAATAAAGTTATGTAATTTGTCCTACTTTTCCCCCTGGCTTGGCTGGAAAAAAAAAGTTTTTTAAACTCCGAATTATAAGCTCCCCTTATGGGGGGTGTCCGCCGCCTCGCCTTGGTTTGATGATAAGCTATGCTTATGTTTGGAAAGCGATCGCTTGTAAGATTTACGAGCCACCCGCATTGCCTTAAGCTCATGGGTTAGAGCGTACAAATTACAGCGATAAATCCAGGTTTTACCGTAGTAGGAGAAGAAGCGATCGCATTCTGGATGCAGGTTGTTGCCTGACATTGGGATACGATGCCCCCCCTTGCGCTTACTACTGGTTAAACCGTTTGGTTCGTGTAGGATGATTTCGCGATCGCCCTGCTCGTACCAGATGCCTGGTTCTCCCAAGCAACGGTCAAGGTCAAGCTGAATGCCAGCTTTGATAAACCTGTAGGCATCTTTAGCTTGAACCAATTGGCGGCGTTCCACCTTTAGATCGGATAGATGCCTACGAACGGTTCGATCGCTAATTGTCAGTTCGTAGGCGATCGCCTCTTGACTGACACCAAAGGGGATAAACCCCTTGCTTACGAATGCCCGTTTCTTCCCGACGTGGAGCAAACAGGGAATTTTGGTAGCCCGTCTAGGGGTTTGGTGACAGGCGGTCTTTCCCCGATTGACCACATCTAAGGCAGTGGGCATCGTAAAAACTTGTTTTTCAGCCTTGTTGAGACTGTTGTAAGCAGCGTATCGCGATTGTTTCTGTAGCTGTTGAGTCGCGATCGCAGTTGCCAATTGACGGCATTTTTGCAAAACTTCCCCCAAGGGCAGGACGGCTGTTGCCCCCCAATTCTCTAACCCCAAGGTACGGCAAACATTAAACAAACCTCCCAAGCGAATTCTGAGGCGATCGCCCTGACGTTTGTATTCGTAAATTGCCCCTACTTCTTTGGCTTCCCTCAACCACTGGTAAAGGGTAGAACCAGCACAACCAATTAAGCGTTTGATTTGTTGGAATGAAACTACTTTTACCAAACCACTGCCAGGTATATCTATTGCTCTCAGGCAATACCACAACCTAGCCCAGGGAAGTCTCATTAATTGCCCATGCGTCCTCACTGGCAATAACAATATGTCTGTATTGTTATTAGTACAAACGTTGTATTCTAAGGATGATTGTGGGATAATGTCGAGCAAAGAGAAGTGGCTCATCAAGATAAGTATTATTGTACTGATTAATAACCACATCTCTTAATTTCCAATCCCTCCAGAATTTACAGTTTATTGATTAAATGTTCTGTTACAAACTGTCTGGCACATTATGGCATAATGTAAGCGTGATGGGGATTTTACCCTTACTTACTCAACGCTCTTATTGAGAATAGTGTCTCCAATAAGATGTGGGCGGTGGGAATTTTACCCTTACTTACTTACATACTTACAAAACACTCTTATTGCGAATTGCGTCGCTAATGAGATATTTGTAAAAACGTGGGCTGGGAATAATTTTTTTAGTTAGGGACTGTTTATTCAGTTTTTGTGGTTATTAACAAATTTACAGCATCCCCACCACATCTAGCTATTTTTCTCGTTTAATCATCGAAAAATCCCCATACAGTTCCTTAGAGCGTCTGTATGGGGATTTTGGTTTGAGAGTGATTAATCTTTAGCTTTTAAAGAAATGTTTTCACTGTTACAAGTGATATAATGCTTAAACTAGGACAGGGAAAGACTTTCTAGACCATCTTCAGGATTTGACATTCACATCTACGAGATTCCTGACCTCAGCGCAATGCCTCGTATAGCCGATGCTTCTTAGCAGGTTTGAGGGAAATATTAACAGCTATCTCTCAAGCTGAATATGCTTGTAGTAATTAATAATTTGTGTTTAAAAGAGTTTTTAATTTAATTTTTGCCATTTTTTTCTATGGTATGTGTTTAAACCATTAGAAATAAACCATAAAGAAGGTGAAAAACTGGTTACAAAAACTAGTTTTTGTAACCA
>JASJDF010000290.1 GCA_030065715.1 Xenococcaceae cyanobacterium MO_188.B19
GGGGCGACAAAATATGGCGAGCCAGGAATTTTTATGTCCTTTGAAGAATCGAGCCGAGAGTTGAGTCAAAATGTTGCCTCCCTTGGTTGGGATTTACCGACATTAATCGCTGAAGGTCAAATGAAGCTCGATTACGTACAGATCGATCGCTCCCAAATTCAAGAAACTGGCGAATATAATCTAGAGGCACTCTTCGTTCGGTTGGGTTATGGCATTACCAGCATTGGAGCCAAACGAGTTGTATTGGATACCTTAGAAGTGCTGTTTGGAGGATTGAGTAATGAAGGGATTGTGCGGGCAGAAATTAGGCGATTATTTCTGTGGTTAAAATCTCAAGGAGTGACAGCAATTATTACTGCAGAAAGTGCCGATAATAAGATTACTCGTCATGGTTTGGAAGAGTATGTATCTGATTGTGTCATTTTCTTAGATCGCCGAATTACTAATGAATTATCCACCAGGCGATTAAACATTATTAAATATCGAGGGTCGAGACATGGTACTAATGAGTATCCCTTCCTAATTGAAGATAATGGGATTTCGGTGTTACCTTTAACCTCTGTGGAACTAAACTATCAAGTTTCTAACGAACGTATTTCCACTGGCATCGAACGACTCGATACTATGTTGGGCGGTGATGGCTATTTTCGAGGTAGTACGGTCTTGATTTCTGGAACTGCGGGGACGGGAAAAAGTTCTTTGTGCGCCCATTTCGCCGCCGCAACTTGTCAGCGGGGGGAAAAGTGCTTGTATATTGCCTTCGAGGAAGCTCCCAATCAAATTATCCGCAATATGAACTCGATTGGGATCGATCTTGCACCTCTAGTCACAGGAGGTTTGCTTCAATTGCAAGCTCTACGTCCTACCCTCTATGGTTTAGAGATGCATTTAGTGAAAATACATCAATTAGTAGCTCAATTTCAACCCTCTTGCGTCATCTTTGACCCGATTTCTAGTTTAGATGCTGCGGGAACTATGCCCCAGGTAAAATCTTTTATGATGCGGCTGACTGACTTTTTAAAATCAAAACAGATTGCTGCCATTCTCACCAATTTAGTATCGGGAGGAAATGCACTGGAACATACAGAAATCGGCGTTTCATCCTTAATGGATACCTGGTTAATGCTGCGGGATTTAGAAACGAATGGCGAGCGCAATCGACTAATTTATCTTCTCAAGTCGCGAGGGATGGCACACTCCAATCAAGTACGCGAATTTAAATTAACCAATAATGGTGTCCAATTAGTTGATGTTTATCTGGGTAAAGGAGGAGTTTTAGCAGGTACGGCTAGATCCATTCAAGAAGCAGAAGAACAGGCAGCTTTATTACTGCATCGTCAGGATATAGAGCGCAAACAGAGGGAAATAGAACGAAAACGACTGATGATGGAAGCTCAAATTACCGCCTTGCAAAGTGAATTTGAAGCAGAACAACAAGAACTCGAACGCATCATTGAGCAAGAACAGCTACAAGAAGTAACCTTGCTTCAGGAACGACAGAATCGAGGGCAATTGCGACAGGCAGATTGATACTAATTTCCTCTGAAGATAAACTAAATTAAAACTGATTTCTAGCGTCAAGGCTTGATTTCTAGCCTAAATTATTGGATATTTAAACAGCAAAGCTAACAACATGAACCATCAAGAAGATAATTCCCTCGATAATCCGTCGAAAAATTTAGACAAATACGTTTTCCGACTATATATCGCCGACAGCAGTATGCAATCTGTAAGTGCCGTGCGCCAGATGCAAAAACTGTGCAAAAAATATTTACCAGAACGTTACGAATTAGAGATAATTGATATCTATCGCCACCCCGAACGATTAGAAGCAGATCAAATATTTGCCAGTCCCACCCTCGTCAAAGAATTGCCTTTACCCCTACAAAGATTAATTGGCGATTTGAGCGATGCTGAAAAAGTCAAAATTTCCCTAAACATATAACCCATACAAAACTAGCTATTGACTGCATGATAAGCATCGAAAGCAGAAATAACCCCATCTCTATTCATGTCTGCGGAAATCATGGGATCGATAGTAGAAAAGCGATCGAATCCATCATCTAAACCTACAGATACCCGCATCATTTGATAAGCATCAAAGCCACTTAAAGTACCATCTCCAGTTGTATCGCCAGCTTTAATAACTTGATGTATGCCATCGTCGTCGATCGCGCTAATATTACTATCATTCAAGACTACATTTTCTAAATCCAAGATTTGAGTCTCGCCATAACTAGCCGTATCAGGAACAACCGCTTCTAAATTGACGATATTGAGATTATTACCACTTAAAACATCAGTACCTTCAATAGTGACATTAATTATGCCATTAGCACTATCTATTTCACTCTCGGTAAATTGCCAACTTGCGGGTAAATTGTCATTGGAATTAATAGCAGTAATATCCAATAAATCAGTATCGTAATAGAAATCAAATTCTAATTTAGTTACCCCTTCAAGATTATTTAAAGTTATAGGAATATCTGTAGTTGCTCCTGGTGCAAGAGTTACATTTGGGATGGATAAAATGCGATCGCGACTCTCTTCAATAGTAAACTCATAAACATAATCATCTCCCTCTATTCCATCGCCGTCACCATCAAGAACTCCGCCATCTGGTGTCACAATACCGTTTTCCCTACTGGGTATGGTTAAAGTGTAATTATCTGGTTCGAGTATTCCCGTGGTGGCGATAAAAGTAAGGGTTTTAGTAAATTCGTCCCAAACCAAAGAACCATTAACCGTTCCTGTTTCTTCTCCAACTAAAGTAAGATCGGATAGTGCATCTTGATTATTTTCTCCTCGATATAAATTAAGTAAATCTAGATTAATATCGCGATTAAATTCTATAGCAATACTATTGGAATCAACTTGAATATCGGTAACTTTTAGTGCAGGTGGTGTATCGTCATTTTGAATTGTACCAGTTCCCACAGAAGTTGCGATCGCACTTCCACTAGGATTACTTAAATTAATGTTGAAGGTTTCATTGGATTCAAAATCTATATCGCTAATTACTTCTACGGTAATAGTTTTTTCTGTCTCACCTGGAGCAAATTCTAATGTACCACTGGTAGCAATATAATCTTCTCCTGCAACAGCACTATCATCTCCTGTTGCATAATCTACAGTAATAGTTTCTTCACCTGCCCTAGAAAGAGATACTGTAAAGGTTATGGTTTGATTACCATTATTTCCTTCTGTAATTGAGACATCATCAACAAAAATTTCAGGAAAATCGACAGTGATGAAGGTACTATTAAAATCTTCTATGGACAATGGTTCAATAATAAATTCAGCGTTAGTAAAATCACCTTCTAAGGTAATTGTAGAATCAACCTCTCCATCTAAATCTTCGTCTATGTCTAAAATTGCAGAACCAAAAGTTACGTTTAGATTATCATTAGTTAAACTGACACCTAAAATTTCAATAAGATCTTCAGAATTAAAGTCAGGAATTATGTCACCATTGAACTGAGCTAAAGTTCCTTCAAAAATGTCAGTCAGATTAGTACTAGCTAATATTTCTGGTGTATCTGTACTCTTAGTAATGTTCCTTAGATTGAGTATATCTTGTATGTCTTTGTAATTTATAGAACCAATTGTATCTACATCTGTAACACCTATTTTATCTGGATCTTCACCATAACTTGCTAATGCTAAACGTACTATTTCTTTTTGGAGATTGTCTTTAAATACCTCTCCTATGGAAGCAACTAAAGCTGCTGTTGCTCCTGCTGTTAAAGCGTTTACAAGTACAACTGTTGCAGGTGCTGCTGCACCCCCTGTCGCAACTGTAATAATAGCTCCTGCAATAACACCAGCAATGCCAAATAACGCATTCTCTAATATGTTTTCTATATCTGTTGGGTTAATATTAACAATATCTGTTTGATCGTCATCTTCTATTACTACTAAAGCAGTATCTTCAATTAATGATTTTGAGATTTGTTCTCCAGGTACGGGTTCATTTATGGTTTGGAGTTTATCATCATCTTTTTCTATCTGTATGATAAATGCTTCATAACCCTCAAAGTCACTATCATCGTTAATCTTGATTTGTGGAAATGCGTCTAATGAATTACTACCAGGAGGAAATACAACGGGTTCAATCGGACCACTATTAGAAATAAAACCGACTTCATCTTCAGTAACATTAAATGCTTGTACAACAGCACCTTGAATAATATCTAGAGGTGTTAAAATACGGTCTAATATACTGATTACTTTTCCAAAACCTGCGAGAATTTTTGTAGCTATGGTTTTTTCTGCAAAAATCCCTTTTTTTTGTAAGTCTGATATTGTTTTAACAACTGCTATGTCTATAGCTGAAGCTATATTTCCAGCACCTAAAGTACGTGTTAATCCAGTACTAATCAATTGAGATATTTCTGCATAATCTGATAAAGATCTCATGTCTAAATCAGCTAATATTTCATTTGACAATAATTTTCCATCTCGATTTAAGTCAACATTAAATAAATCACCCTCTTTAACAATAAAAACTCGGTCTTCATCACTTTTATCTACCACTCCATTGACTTGATTAAGGGAATTTTTCCATTCTAATGTCTGTAAAGATGAAAATTCAGAAGTATCAAAGGTTGCCAAATTAGTGGCAGTGGCATAAAGATTATTAACTTCAGAGCCTGCAAAGAAGTCATAATAGGCGTAACCATCATCATTGGTTGTAACTGTTTTATCGCCAATTAAAGCTTTACCTTTTTCCTCAAAAAATTGTAATAAAAATTCTTGATTAGGAGTACTATTTAAACTTACTTTATATTTTGTTGAGTCTGAACTTTCTTCTTTTCTGGTAAGTAATAGTGAGGGAGAATTTTGTAAATTGTTTGCTCCTGTATCCCTATCATTAGAATCATCATTAGTAACACCATCACCAGCTAAATCAATACCTAATCCAGCATTTTCATAGATAGTGTTACCCAAAATAGCATTACCTGTACCAGTGGTAATAACTACTCCTCCTGCTTTATTCAAGCCTTGGTTATAAGCAATAATATTTTGATGTTTTTCTTGATCTATTCCTCCGATTTCATTGTTATTACCTGCAATATGTATTCCTCTTTCTCCATTACCTAAGTCAATAACTCCATTAAGATCTGTACCGATGTTATTTTTGTGAATAATATTGTCTGATGAGTTACGAATATCAATACCATCATCGCTATTAGCAGAGATAACATTATCTTTAATGGTATTGTTTCCCCCTTGAGTAATATTAATTCCATTGCCTAAATTACCTAATGCTTTTGTACTGTCAATATTCGTACCAATATTATTCTTGATAATTTGATTGTAGAAGCTATTTTCAATGTTTATGCCATCGCCTAACCCTACACCACCGTTACCAGAGATTCTATTTTTAGTAACTGTATTGGTATTGCTGGATTTGATATAAATACCAGAACCACGATTACCATAAGTGGTATCTTCACCCGTTACGTCAGTACCAATATTATTGTTTTGGATTGTGTTAAAACCTTTGTCTTTAATCCAAATACCATGTCCACCAAAGTTATTGATAGTTAATCCTTGGATGGTACTATTACCTGCTTCAATAACTAATCCCGCTCCACCTTGATTTCCTCTTAATTCAATAACTCCTTCACCATCAATAGTTACTGGAGAGGTAATTTCTAAAGCACCATTTGTTATATCTATTCTCCAAGTTTCGGTGATGGGATCATATTCGTATTTTTGCTCGTCGTCAGGAATAGCAAATTTTATTTCATTGAAATCATCATTAGCATTAGCATATTCAATTAGCGATCGTAGAGTAATTTGTAAACCATCATCCTTTGAAGAATCTGGGCTCTCTCTGGCATTAAGTGCTTTTTTATCTCCTGTGGTATTGACTAGATATGGAAGGGGTAAAACTTCTAAATTTACATTTAGATTAAACTCTATGTCGTCATCAATTTTACCGCTCACTCCGCCAACATTATGAATACTTTTACCAAAAGCATCTATATCAATAGAAAAATTTTGATCGCTTTCTAATACAAAACTAGTTTGAAAATTCTCAGAAAAAGAAATATATTTTCCATTTGGGGTGGGTGGTGCAGCATGTATATTCCAACTATATTGAGTTACTAAAGTGTCTCCTGGGTCACGAACATCTGCTGATGTAGAATTAATATTAAATATTTCTATAACTTCATTGTCTAAATTCAAATTTGCAGATACTTTTAATTCGTTAGGGACGTGTATCTCGCCTATGTTATAAAATTCATTATCATAGTCTAAACTTTTCCAGTATCCTGGAAAGTCATAAATTTCTGTGTATATCTGTGCATCTAATTTAATTAGATAATCATTGTTATTTGACCCTAATTTATATTGTATTGAATCCGATAATTTATATTCTGCTAAGGCTGTAGGCCATTCGTCTTCTGCTGAACCATAAGGAGAAAGCTCTCTTGACTGATCATAATATTCAGCGGCTATGTCTACATCTCCATGAAAAGAGATTACGTTAGGGAAAAATTCTTCAGACTGACCAGAGACATTTATTCTACTGGTATTACCAAATTGATTAAAATTTATAGAAGCAATTCCTGTCCCTGTCAAATCAATTGGATTAGAATTTGAAGATACTATTTCTAATTGAGGTAAATTAGCTTCTATTTCAAAACTTTGTCCATCGATAATGACAACAGTAGTATCATCTTCATTTCTCAACTGCTCTAAATCACTATTACTTAACTCTTCTCCTCTTACTAAAGCAGAAAAGATCGCTCCTTCATCTCCAGGAGAATCAACAGAATTTATTTCACTATCAACATAATGTCCGTATTCTTCTAATAAAACTGCTGCAACAACATCGATATCTTGCTGATGAGCTAGTAAAAACTCCTGTGCTAAATAAATTTCATTTGTTTCTCTGGCATAAGCACCATTCGCAGCATTAATCTCACTAGCAGAAACAACTTGTATGGAGGGAAAAGTAAATGTTCCTGCTTGCCAACTGGCTTTTAACTCACTCCCATCAGTATTTTCTCCAAAAGCCAATTTTATCTTATCCGTGTAATCATTCTCATTAGCAAACTGCTGGAGTAGATCTTTGACTAAAATAGTGGCTTCTTCTAATAAATTAGTTAAAGATAATTCTGTATTTTCACTTAAATTTGTAGGGAATAAAAAAATATTTTGATTATTCATGAGGAATACTTCACTTCTGGCTTCTTAACTTAAAGTTCCCGAAAGTAAAGTAAAAAATATCATTGGTTTGATGTAATAGCGATTGTTGACAATTATTAAAAAATAAAGTGACAATCGCCTTCAATAATTGACTTAAAAAAATAAGTACTCAGATAAAATTGTGTAAAAAATTAGCTATTGAAGGCATGATAAGCATCAAAAGCAGAAATTACGCCGTCCCCGTTTAGATCTGCGGAAATTATCGGTTCGATGGTAGAAAAGCGATGAAATCCATCATCTAAACCTACAGATACCCGCATCATTTGATAAGCAT
>JASJDF010000291.1 GCA_030065715.1 Xenococcaceae cyanobacterium MO_188.B19
TGCAATCTCAGGGTTGCTAGTTCAAAAGGACGCTGAAAGCCTTGACCCCCTGCGAACTTGAAAAATGAACCTTTGATTGCTGGTAAGGGTGTGTTTTTAACTACTTCCTCGTCGTCAATGAGTTGGGGGGCAGAGCGATCGCCTGTATAGCCTCTAAATACTTCTTTGAGGGTTCCAGGGCTACCAATTCCGGCACACATTAACATCAAGTTTAACCAGGAGTTTTGTGCTGTTGATAAAAAAGGCATTTTTACTGATAAACCCCTATAAAGTCCTAATTTAACGTGAATTTCTGCTACGGGATCGACATACAGGGATGATTCAGGAAATCCTGTATATTGACAAAATTTTTGACCAGCATTGCGATCTCCAATACCAATGGCTCTAACTGTTACATCTTTAGCTTGGAGCTTTTCCGATTCTCGTTGTAACCACCAAGCATATTCTAAATTATCAAAATCCCCTAATTGTCCCCAAATGATCACCAGTAAACGGTTGGCTGATTCACAACCATCACAAATAGAAATAGTCTCCCCATCGCTGACTCTTTGGCTTGGGGTTTGACTCAAAATAGAATACATATCTTGGTTTGATACACTTTTCATAAATTTAGCCCATGATTTTATTAATGCGATCGCTAGTACACCAATAATTATAAGCAAATTACTGCTTTTAGATTTTTTAGCTTGCGAGTGGGAAGCCCCTCTCTAAAGTCTGAGATTACATACTTTGATAAAACTACAAATTGACCTACGCGAAGAAAATTTTATTCTTGATTTCTTATTTAGAAGTCAACTCCAACTTAATTTTAGTTTCATCAGATTTCAGTGAAATATCTTCGTAGCTAAGTTTCAGAAATAGTCCTGAATTGATTGCTGTGGTGGCTGACATGATCGCGCCTTCCCCTTGAGAACCCACACCATAACCTACTTCAAATTCCCACGTATAGCCTTTATTGCCTACCTTTTTCCCAGAATTAAAATTCCAACCCCAGATTGCTAATTGTTCTTGGTTCTTTTTAATTTCTTGAGTTTGGTGCTTGAAAAAGATGGCATATTCAAAATTGCCAGAATAATCTCCTAAATCATACCGAATTTCAGAGTTACTTTTAAGAGCATTGGTCATATGAATTAGTTGTAATCGCCCCAATTTAGAACTGATTTCCCATTGTAAATCGTTATTGTTATCTAATTCTGCCTTGGCTAAGAAAGAAACAAAATCGTTGTTAAAAGCAATTTTTGCTCCTGCTTTTAAAGTTTCTTTTTCACTATCCCCATCCGCAGTGAGAGTAATTCCTGAAGCAATCCCCCAATTAAGATCAAATTTTTGAGTTTCAGAATTACCATACAGATTTAAAACAAAGTCTTCAGAAGGTTTGAGTTGAAGATGGGAATCAAAGTCTATACCTTCTTCACTTGTAATTAGGGAAATAGTGGTACGCAGGGGAAAATCATTGGGTTGGTAAGTTAATTGGCTAAAACCTGATAAAAAGTCTTCATAAAAGAAACCCAATCCCAAGGTTAAATCATCTTCTATGCCGTGATGATAAACTACACCACCTCGAAAATTCTCAAATTCTCCTAAGGGATCATTTTCGAGTAATAAATTGCTTTTTCCACCACCAGAAAGGGTAAGAGTCTTGGTGCCTTTAGCGAGGAGAGGCGCAGATTCTTTGTAATTGAGTTGATTGAGTTTTAATCCTGGAATATTGGGGTTTTCTAAGATATCCCCTTCTTCCCCATCGCCCCATTGTTCGACAGTGGTTAACCCCCAATATTTTTGTTTATTATCACTATCCCAAAAAGTTTTATGAAATCCTAAAATTAAATCTCCTCTTGCATCGTGATGAATTTTAAATTTTTTTCCTTTAGGTAAAAATTGATCTGAAACTAAATTTAAATCATTAGTATCTTGATTAAGATACCAATTATCAAACTTGAGAATATGCTTTAGATAGTCTTTATCTGTAACAGCAAGAGAAAAGATTATATCTGGGGGTACTAAATCCAAGTTAGGAATTAAAGATTGGGAATTATCGTATCTAAAACTTTTTGCCGATAAAACTTTGGTTCCCGGCTTGTTTACTTTGATGGAAGAATCAGCGGAAACTGAAAAATTGGCAGAGAGAGTATAAAACATACTGCCCAATAGCAAATTTGCTACAATGGCTTTCATCGATCTTTGGGGTTGTGGGAGTATTGACAAGGCAAAAGAGGCAACAATAGGATTTCGGAGATCGGAGATTTTCCTGAAACCTGAACCCAACATCAAAAATAGAACAGCTATCAAGCTTCTCCTGGAAAGGAGAAAAAACTACCAATCTTAGTGGAAAAATTCGAGGGTCAGTTTCGATTTTTACGAATTTTTGCTCAGGAAAAGTGTTTTTATCTAAAAATAAAGTTAAACTAGTCCAATACCTCTATTTTAATTCTATTGTGAATCTTTTTGGTTCAGCAATAGTAAAGATTATGTAAATAATGAGTAAACTATATTAACGATTAGATGAAGTCTAGTTAAATTCATTGTCAGTTCAAAACTTCTGTCTCCCTTAATCCTGTAATCATTCGTAAAAATGCCCATGCTTAAACCCATTTTCTCGATAAAAAACCTGATTTCTCTTAAATCTTTAAGTTGCTCTGTGGCTTTAGTTTTGGGTTTGGCTACGGGAATCAAAGCCGAAACTCCAGAGACAATTCCTCAAGCAGTAAAAACCGCAATTATGGAGATTGAAACGGCTGCTAATGAACAAAATTTATCGGAGTTAATGGATTACTATAGTGATGAATTTACCAATAACGACGGTCTAACCAAAAAATCTTTAGGTAATGCTCTTCGTGAAGTTTGGAAAAATTACCCCCGCCTTCGATACACTACAACAATTGAATCCTGGGAACAAAAAGGGAATGAGTTGATCGCTAAAACTGTCACTAAAATTAGAGGTACCCAACCCACTAGAGGCAGAGTAATTCGTTTGGAATCGGTAGTAAGCTCTAATCAGCATTTTGTGGATGGTAAGCTGGTACGTCAAAACATCCTATCGGAAAAAACCCAATTAAGTTCTGGGAAAAATCCCCCTAAGGTAGAAGTATTTGCTCCTGAAACAGTAAAAGTGGGTGAAAAATATGATTTTGACGTGATTGTTTTAGAGCCAATTGGGGATGAAGTTTTGCTGGGTGGTGCGCTGGAGGAAAGAACTAATAGCGATCTCTATTTAAAGCCTACTACCCTAGAATTAAAGCAACTCCCCGCAGGAGGAATCTTTAAAACCACAAAAGCTTCTTTGTTGCCTGATAATCAATGGTTATCTGCTATTTTGGTGCGGGGAGATGGGATCACTATGATTACCCAACGAGTAATAACTGAAAAGTAAAAAAACAATCGATAATTTTTAATCACTTAGGTGCAATTTTGTTGGGGTTTTTATTAGGTAAAAAGTAACTAATTCCCCAACGAAAGAAGTTATCGATGTAAGTGAATAATACAGGAACAACTACTAGGGTTAAGAGGGTAGAAGTCGTAAAACCACCAATAACAGCGATCGCCATAGGACTACGAACTTCTCCATCTGCCCCTAACTCTAAAGCAATGGGAATCATGCCCGCAATGGTAGAGATAGAAGTCATCAAAATCGGGCGTAAGCGAGAAACTCCAGCTTCAATCATGGCTTTATATTGGGGTTTTCCTTGTTCTAAACCAACTAAGGCAAAATCTACTAGTAAAATTGCATTTTTGGTTACAAGTCCCATTAATAGAATTACTCCAATTAGGGCAAAGAGTCCTAATTCTTTTTGCATGATTAGTAAGCCCAGTAACGCACCACCCACAGAAAGGGGTAAAGCTACCAAAATTGCTAAAGGATAAAGGAAATTACTATATAAAAGCACTAGAATTGCGTAGATACATAATATTGCTAGTCCCAAAGCTCCTGCAAAGCGAGTAAAGATATCTCGCATAATTTCTGCATCTCCTGATGGCTCTTCCTGCACATCGGTTGGTAAATTGGTTAAAGCAGGTAAAGCACGAATTTTTGCGATCGCATCTCCCAAGGCAATTCCTTGCAAGTTGGCTTCTACAGTAACTTGACGGTTACGGTTAAACCTTTGAATCTCTGCTGGTCCCCCTCCCAAACGAACTTGTGCTACTGCATTGAGAGGGATTAATTCACCTCTACTATTGGTAATTTGTAAATTTTTGAGAGTGTTAATATTGGTACGTTTTTCAGGATTAATTTGGACTCTAATGGGGATTTGACGGTCAGCTAGACTAAATTTGGCTAAATTAGAATCATTATCTCCAATTAAAGCCAAGGAAGCAGTACGCGCGATCGCCTCTACCGAAACTCCCAAATCTTTAGCTCTCTCTGGGTTAGGCTGAATAACAATTTCGGGTTTTACCAAACTCTGACTGGAAGTTACTGCTACTAATTGGGGGATTTCCCGCATTTGAGTTTCTAAATCATTAGCTACACGAGCCAGGCTTTCGGGGTTATCACTACGGAGAATCAAAGATACATCTTTCGAGCCACCACCAGCACCTTGACTGCGAAAACTAATTCTTGCTCCTGGTATAGCCTCAAAAGCTTGACCCATTTCTTCTTGGAATGCTTGTTGAGTAATATTTCTTGCTTCTTTTGGTACCAAGTTAATGAAGATTTGAGCGGAGTTGACTTTATTTTCATTACCGCTATTACTAAATATGCTACTTACCGCAGGATTTTTTTGTGAAATTGCTTCAACTTTTTTGACTACTGCTTGGGTATCTTGCAATTGAGAGCCTGGGGGTAAGTCAATCATTACTGTACTTAACCCTGTATCCCCGTTACTAAATAAACCTTTGGGAATAAAGGGAATAAGCTGCAAACTCCCAATAAAAAACATAATTGCCAAGACTAAGGTAAATATACGATGTCTTAAAGACCAATTGAGTAGGAAACGATAGGGTTGAAATTTTGATTTCTTTGTAGAATTGGGACGATTGTGGAGTAGTGGAGAATTGGGAAATAATAATTTTTGCTCACTAGCCGATAAGCTCTGATGGTTGGAAAAATAAGCTTTGGGTTTTCCTTGAAGCAGATAAGCACTGAGCATGGGAGTAACAGTACAAGCTACCAAAGTGGAAAACATCGTACAAACAGCAACCGTAACTCCAAAAGGTTGGAAAAATTGCCCAGGAACCCCACCCATAAAAGCTACAGGAATAAATACGGCTACAATAGTTGCTGTGGTTGCCACAACAGCTAGACCAATTTCTCTAGCTCCATCTAATGCTGCTTGAAAAGGTTTTTTCCCCATCTGTAAATGACGATCAATATTTTCGATCATGCAAATAGCATCATCTACCAGATTACCGATTGCCAAAGCTAGAGCCAATAAGCTCATGCCATTTAGGGTATAGTTCAATGACTTCATCACCCAAAAAGTAGGAATAATTGATAAGGGCAAAGCCATCGCGGTAATTAAGGTAACTCGCCAATTACGTAAAAATAGACCTACTGTGATGATAGTTAACAGACAACCCCAAACTAAAGAATGAATTGTTCCCTTATAAGAAGCGCGAATAGCATTAGCACGGGTCAGAATCAAGGGTAATTCGATATCTTCTGGTAAAGTTGCTTTTAATTCCGCTATCTTCTTGTTAACTCCTTCTTCTACCGATACTACGGTAGTTCCTGTACTCCGTTTGACCCCAAAAGCTACGACGGGTTGACCATTAAGCTCCGCAGTCTGTTTTAATTCGGCAAATCCATCAGTTACTGTACCCAAATTCTTGAGGGAAACTGTATTACCATCCCCAATGTCAATCGGATAACGTTGTAAATCTGCAACAGTTTTAGCACTTCCTAGGGTACGAATATTTTGTTCCCTTCCTCCAATCTGCGATCGCCCTCCTGGTAAATCAATGTTAAACTGTTTTATCTGTTGATTTACTTGAGTGGCTGTAATGCCATAAGCTAATAAGCGTTGTGGATCGAGGTCAACTCGAATTTCTCGATCTACACCCCCTAGACGATCAATTTGTCCTACTCCATCGACGTTAAGCAGTTTCGGGATAATGGTTCGATCTACTAAATTACTTAATTCTTCTACACTCCTGTTGGGAGAAACTACGCCATAGGTAACTACCGTCCCGCCAGAAAAAGCTAATTTATTGACTACTGGTTCATTAATATCTTGGGGGAGATCGGGACGAATTTGAGAGATCTCATTATTGACTTCATTGGTTGCTTGATCGGCATCTGTACCCAACTTAAAATTAATTACCGTACTAGACTTTCCTTCTGTAACAGTAGAGTTGATGTCCTCAACATTATCTAAACCTGCTACTGCATCTTCAACTTTTTTGGTAACTTGAGTTTCTAATTCTGTAGGACTTGCACCCCTTTGGGTAACATTGATAGAGACTACTGGAACATCAATATTAGGAGTATCATCAATACCTAATCCTAAAAAGGAAAATACTCCCACGATACCTAAAATCAAAAAGGTGACAATTACGGGTATAGGATTTTTAATAGACCAAGCAGAAAGATGAAAAGACATTATTGCGATCGCTAAAGAGACTTATAGTCCTATTGTTACAAATTATTAACCTAAATATTATGACTTCTAAGAAAACTCTCGATACTATTTCTTTAATGCCCAAAACAGGGGAAAAATGTGAATACTTATTACTCATGCTTCATGGTTGGGGTGCCAACTACCAAGATTTAGCCCCTTTAGCTCAAATGTTAGACTTACCTGGGTTTGGTTATCTCTTTCCCAATGCACCCTTTCCCCATTATCAAGCACCAGGAGGAAGAGCTTGGTACGATTTAGAAAATTCCCCTAATTTTAAACTTTTAGCAGAAAGCCAAGAATTACTACTAGACTGGCTAACCTCCCTTCCCTCTAAAACAGGAGTACCTCTAGAGCGTATTATTATGACGGGATTTTCCCAGGGAGGAGCTATGACCCTAGACATAGGATTAGGTCTTCCTCTAGCTGGTTTATGTAGCCTAAGTGGTTATCTACACTACGAGCCTCAACCTTTAGACGAGACTCCACCAGTACTAATCATACACGGAACCCAAGACCCAGTTGTTCCCATAGCATTAGCCAGACAAGCCCAAGAAAAACTTACTGCGATCGGTGTTAATGTGCAATATCAAGAATTTAATATGGCACACGAAATACAATTACCAGCTTTAGAATTATTCCAATCATATATTAAAGAAATCACGGGTTAAAGAGATGAAATTCCATTCAAATCGACTATCAACAAAATAATAATTTAGATTTTGATGGGCAAATAAACTATACTTAAGCGGTTTTATTTATCTTAAATTTTGATCATCCTACTAGGAATACTTAACCACAAAAAAAAGACCGCCTTGCCAGACAGTCTTGACCACACACACTATTTAGAGAGAGATTTTAAAAGATAGAAATTAAAAAATAAACTTAAGTTAGTTAAATATAAATTGTTTGGTTTTGTTTAATTAATCTTATTATAAGT
>JASJDF010000292.1 GCA_030065715.1 Xenococcaceae cyanobacterium MO_188.B19
TAAATTCTCTTGAAGAAAGTTTAATAGCTTGCCAATATTTCATGCTTGATTAATGAAAAGTAAAACTTTTAATCATACCACAAAATATTTTTGCAAGAGTTCTAATAGACAAACCTTGGACAACTTTACGTCATTGGAGTCCCGATGATGAAAGTTGGGTACTCAATTTTGCTAAGGATGGTAAAACTCTTTATTTAATTGCTTCTCATGAAGCTAATGCTAGTCGCTTGCTTCGTTTGGATTTAATCAGCCAAGAGGAAACTGTGATGGCTGAAGACGAGCAATATGATGTCTCTTATACAATCTCTCACCCAACAAAAAAACAAATTCAAGCAGTTGCTTTTTATAAAGACAAACTGCAATGGCAAATATTAGATGAGACAATCGCTTCAGATTGGGAAGCTATTGCGTCCGTTCGTTCTGGAGAAGTAAATTTAGTCAGTCGGGATTTGGCAGATCAAACCTGGTTAATAAATTACGTGACTGATGATGGTCCAGTTTACTATTACGCCTATAACCGTACTTCTAAATCTAGTACTTTATTATTTAGCGACTATCCAGAATTAGAAGAATTACCTCTAGTTGCCATTAAACCTGTATCCTATTCAACGGGAGATGGTTTGACAATTCATGGTTATCTAACTCTTCCCCAAGGTAAAGATGCACCATATCCAACAGTAATGCTAGTTCATGGTGGTCCTTGGGCGCGGGATACCTGGGGTTACGAGCCGGAAGTACAATGGCTGGCTAATCGGGGTTATGCAGTATTACAGCCTAATTTTCGAGGTTCTACAGGTTATGGCAAAGACTTTCTGAATGCTGGTAATCGCCAATGGGCAGCAAAAATGCACGATGATCTAATTGATGGAGTAAATTGGTTAGTGAGTGAAGGTATTGCTGATAGAAACAAGATTGCCATTATGGGTGGTTCCTATGGTGGTTATGCCACTCTAGTAGGTTTAACCTTTACACCCGAAGTTTTTGCTTGTGGGATAGATATTGTCGGACCAAGTAATTTAATTACTCTATTGCAAAGTATTCCCCCCTACTGGACACCAATGATGGCAGTTTTTCACCACCGAGTAGGCAATTTAGAAACAGAAGCAGAATTTTTAAAATCTCGCTCTCCCTTGTTTTTTGTCGATAGGATTCAAAAACCGCTTTTAATCGGACAAGGTGCTAATGACCCTCGCGTCAAAGAAGCAGAAAGCGAACAAATAGTTGAGGCAATGAGAAAAGCTGGTAAACCAGTTGAGTATGTTCTCTATCCAGATGAAGGACATGGTTTGGTTCGTCCTGAGAACCGGTTACATTTCTATGCTGTAGCCGAAGAATTCTTAGCCAAGCATTTACGAGGTAGATTTGAACCAATCGCAGAAATAGAAGGGCATTCTGGTGTGATTAAATAACAAACGGCTCTTCTACAACAAAGGGGTAACTTTGGAATAATCTTGGATAAATTCTTGGTAGTTCATTGTTTTTTTCTTGAAGCAACAGTTTGATTTTGAGATTGTTTTCTTGAGACTTAATCTCTGGTTTTGTTGAAGAATAGCTGTGGTGACACTATAGCTGTTTTTTAAATTTTAAAACTTAAGAAAAAAAGAAAAAGTCAAATTAATTACTACTTTTTGAAATTTACTTAATTTTAAATTGAAATAGTGAAGTTTTTGACAAAGTCCAAAATTTTATAAAATGTTAGAGTATAGCGATCGCTATATGATCGCTCTGCGGGAAGTAGAGCTTAACTTACAATCCCTAAATTAAATTAGTTTTATTTCTTCAGTTGAATCTTCGCTATATACAGCGTCTAATTGCTCTAAAATCTGTTTATTTTGATGACGTGAGATAAATTCTGATAAAGCAATTTCAAATATTTGGCTGCGAGAGGTAGATAATAACTCTGCTAATTTATCAGCTTCTAATAAAACTCCTTCTGAAAGGGTTACTGCGGTTTTAACTTTAGCCATTTTAATAGTATTACGAACAATTATACTATCAAGTCCAACTAAGCCTTAATCATCAAATTGCCCATCATCCCTAAATCTTCATGATCCAAAATATGACAATGATAGACTGTCTTACCAGCAAAATCGCGGAAAGGAATGCGAATTCGGACGGTTTCTCCTCTTTTAACTAGTACTGTATCTCGCCAAGCTAATAATGATTCTGGTTGACCATTGCGACTAATTACTTGAAAAGCATTACCGTGAATATGGAAAGGATGATCCATCACTCCTATGTTGACTATGTCCCGATCTTCTACTGTATTTAATCGTACTTGAGTATGAATATGATCGCTGTTATAAGGTTTCCCATTAATTAGAAAAGCCATACCTACATAGGGATTCATATTCATGCCATGATTCAGTTCAAACCGTCTTATGGTGTCAGCTTGAGGTAATGGAGAGATTGAAGTTAGTTTAGTAGGTAAAGCCAGAGACTCAACAGCAGATTTGTAGTTAACCGTTGCTAAAGTCATAGGTACATCGCGCTGATTTCTGCCCATCATACCTCTGCCACCCATCATACCCCTACCACCCATCATGCCCATACTACCGCGATCGTAGGGCAAGTTGAGTAAGCGATATTGTCCTGATTTTTTATCGCCTTTCACTAAAACATCGGCTCGTTGTCCTGGTGTTAGTAATAATTCCCTAATTTCTATTGGTTTGTTTAAGCTATTACCATCAGTAGCAATTTGATAAAAAGTATGATCTTCTAAAGTTAATCGATAAAAACGTGAAGGAGAAGCATTGAGAATACGTAAGCGTAATAATCCTTTACTAGGAAAAGAAATACTAGGATTTATATTTCCATTTACTGTAATAACCTTCCCTTCTCTCCCCATCATTAAGGACATATGCGCTGAAGATAAACGTCTTCCTCCATTATTTATGGCAAAATCTTGCAACACTAAAAATTCTTCTTGAGCTGCTTTTATTTCGGGAATTTCATCTATTTCACCCCGCACAACAAATAAACCTGCTAAACCGCCAAATAGCTGTTCTGCAACTAAACCGTGTAGGTGAGGATGATACCAAAATGTTCCTGATGGATGATTGGCAGGAATTTGAAATTCGTAGGTTAATGTTTTTCCTGGTTTAATTTTCAGAAAAACATTATCTGCGTTGCCTGTAATGGGAATCTGTAAGCCGTGATAGTGAATATTGGTAGGTTGAGCCAGATTATTAGTAAAGTGAATACGCACTTTGTCACCTGGTTTTGCTTCCAAGCGAGGGGCGGGAATTTGACCATTATAGGTTAATCGATATGCTTGTTTATTGCCCAACTTTACCAGACTTTCTTGAGCTTCTAATTTTAGTTCTAATAAGCCATTGCTACTGTGATAAACAGGAGCAGAATTAGCGAATGATTGTGCTAAAGGGTGACTAGAAATAGTTTCTTGACCCAACCAATTATTTACCAAAGCCAATCCCATACCAGCAGTACCTAATGCAATAAACTGGCGACGGTTGAATTTAACCATGATTAATTCGGTTAGAAAACCGACAGAGTTCAGTAAGATTGATATTCGTTAAATACTTCAACTTCTCCTTTGTTGTTAAACGCCAACACTTGAAAGGGTTGTTTTATATCTCTCGCTTCCATTCCTGGTGTTCCGATGGGCATTCCAGGTACGCTTAACCCCGTCATTTTAGGTTTTTCAGCTAAAAAACGTTTAATATCATCCGCTGGGATATGTCCTTCCATTACATAACCATCAATAATCGTTGTATGACAAGATGCTAGTTCGGGAGGAATGAAGTAACATAAATACTGCCGACAGCAATACTAATAATTGCTATTAAAATGGCAGTTATTTGTTTATTAGATAAAAGCTTAGACATCATCAATTCAACTAATTAAATAATTGAGTTTTTCTGAATTTCTATCATAGACTCTCTAGTGTACAAGAGAGTCAAGTTAATCGATAAAATTAGATAGCTATTTATATACTGAGAATTTAAGGGGCTAAGTATGCGAGTGACAAAGCCCCTTAAATTTATTTGAATACCTCCAACTATTCTACGTCTCTCCATAAATACACATATTCTCCTTGTCTTAGACTATTATGATTGCCATTGCCAAAAATAATATGATCTAATATGGGAATATCTAAATATTGCGCTCCTTCTAATAACTGTTGGGTCAATTCAATGTCGGCTTGAGAAGGCTGTAGATTGCCTGAAGGATGATTATGAGCAACGATTAACTTGGTTGCACCTTGCTTAATTGATTCTCTAAATATTTCTCTAGGATGAACTAGTGTCTCTGTAGCTGTCCCGATAGTAATTACTTGAGTTCCAATTAAACAATTTTGTACATCCAGCATCAATACTGCAAATCTTTCTTGTTGTTGCCACATTAAATCATGACTCAAAGCAGCAGCAGCAGCACTAGGACTATCAATTAAAGCTCGTTGATTAGGACGAAACTGAAAACTTCTTTTGCCTAATTCGACCGCAGCAACTATTGTGGCAGCTTTTGCCAGTCCGATACCAGGAATTTGCATTAATTCTTGAGGGGCTACTTCTCTTAGTGTATCGAGAGGGTTTCGTTTATGCTGACTCAGTTGAGTTAGTATAAGCTGTCCTAATCCAATTGCTGATAGCTTTCCCTTACCTTGACCTGTACTGAGTAAGATGGCTAAAAGTTCTGCTGTAGTGAGGTTTTTAGCACCTATTTCTAGTAACCTTTCTCTAGGTCTCTCTGTGGGAGGGATATCGGCAATTCTGAGGCTATAGGTCATTCAATTCTGGAAACAAGCAATTAACTGAGCTATCGCCAATATAACCTAACTTGGTTTCATATAAGTTTGATGAATAGCAAAATCTCTCATATTCAGGCATTAACCCTGTAAATCAGGATAATAAGCTAAGAAATGATTTGTAAACTTTAGCTTCTTAGCAATTGTGATCAAAATAAAATACTGGGTATTGAAATCAAAGTGCTAAAGCCAAAACAAGTAAGAATTTATGACTTTGCTAAAAATTTTATACCCAGTATTCAATCACTATGGATAAAAACATGACTGTTCATTGAACATTAACATCAAACATTCATCAGTTATTATAAATGTTCAATAAAATTGTCGTGCTTGATAGAATCAATGAAATGACGATAATATGGCTTTCAAACTATCTTTTTCTAATATTGCGAGCCATATTACGGAACATATCCATACTTGTATCTGTTTGGCGACGATCTTCTGGAGTTGGCTGGCTAATATTATTTGCTACTTCAGAATTTGTTTCTTGGGTTTCAGATGCAGCAGGTGCAGCAGGTGCGGGAGAAGTAGTAAAGAAGGTGTTGGATTGAGTCTGAAAACCTGGATTTCTGTCTGAAAGAGAAACATCTTCAGTTGCAGATACTTGTTTTTCTATGGCAAAACCGTCTTTGTTTTTGAGAGTTTTAGGAAAAGTTCTTCTAACTCTAACGGATTTCCTCATATAATTTATATCGCCCATAGTTTGAGCGTCATCTGGTTCTAGGAAAAAGTCGCTTTTGCCCATAATGTTCTTACCTCTGTATTTTGGTTGGGAATAATTGCATTACATTAAAATTTATCAAATAACGTTGCAAAAAGTAACTAATTTTTAAGTTTTTTTGCTTAAATTTAATATTTTTTAGATTCAAAGGTGTTTTAACGCACTAAAGTCAGCAAAAAACTGTTCTAAAAATATCCAACTATTAAAAAATACGCAAAATGATCTAGGAAAACTGAAAAATGCTGCTTAACTAATAACGAAAGCCAGTTTATGGTAAATTTTTTTGGAGTAAATATGAGTAAACTACGTAATATTCTACTTGGTGCTGGAATTGCTGCGGTGGGTGCAATTGGTACAAAAAAAGCAGTAGATTACTTCCGAAATCGGGATAAAGAAGAGGTAGTTGATGAAGCAGAAGGAGATGCAGAAGCAACAGAACCAGATGAAGTAGCTTATGCCACAGTAGAGCCAGAATCGGTACAAGACTTTCTTGATAAGAGTTTTGGCGATCCTGGTCGTTATGTTCCCACTCGTTCCCCTAAAATCTTTGATTTTCAAGGGGAACAATATATGGTGATTTGGGCAAGAGATAATAAGAAGGATAAGAATCAAATGTTAGCGTTTAAATACACTGATGCAGGTCGTCAGATGGTTGCGAGCGTTGGCTATACGGGAGATGCTACGGACTATAATCTCAGCTTAGATGGCACTTCTTTTGCTGTAGAAGTCAATGGGGAGCAGCTTATCTCTGGACAAGGAGAAACTGACGGGACAGACGAAGTGGATTTTGTTTTAGCTGCTTAGTATTCTACTAGAAAAGACTAGGAATAAAGGATGAGGAATTAGAAAACATACTCCTTTTCCTTTATCCTTTTAAAATTTTAAAATTGACGGCGTCCTAAAGGATTCCTAACCCTAAAGGCTATATCCGCAGGTGTATCCGTGATAGACACCTTCGGATAAGGATTCCGCTTCGCATAAGAGATGCTTTTGATTGAAGAGCATATCCAATCCGAAGCGACTACCACCAGCTCTCGCCGTATTTGACTTAAGATGATTATATTTCAAACTGAATATTAGTTAAATATGGGTTACGCGGAAGTCATTGGATTAGGAAGATCGGGAATTGCTGCTGCACAATTACTCAAAAAAGATGGTTGGAATGTAATTTTGAGTGATGCTGCTACAAAAACTAAAATCTTATCTCGCCCTAATGGTTCACAATTAGAAAAGTCGATACAAGAATTAGAAGCCAATGGCATTAAAGTTGAACTAGGCAAAGTCAAAGAATTAACTTCTGAGCTTGTGGTAGTAAGTCCTGGTGTACCTTGGGATATTCCCATATTAGTGACAGCTAGGAAGCAGGGAATTGAAACTATTGGGGAAATTGAGTTAGCTTGGCGTTATCTTGAAGATGTTCCTTGGTTGGGAATTACAGGGACTAATGGAAAAACTACTACTACTGCTTTAATTGCTGCTATTTTTCAGGCTGCTGGTTTGAATGCTCCTGCTTGTGGAAATATTGGTTATGCTGCTTGTGAAATAGCTATTGATAATCTCAATCAGTCTCAAAAATTAGATTGGATTATCGCAGAGTTAAGCAGTTATCAAATTGAATCTTCCGTTAAGCTTGAGCCAAAAATTGGAATTTGGACGACTTTTACCCCCGATCATTTGAGTCGTCATTCTACTTTAGATAATTATTATCAAATCAAAGCTTCTTTGTTAGATCGCTGTCGTCAACAGATAATTAATGGGGACGATCCTTATCTGCGTGAGGTGGGTAAAAAAGAATGGCAAGATGCTTACTGGACTAGTATTACAGGCAAAGAACAGTTATTGTGTACCCGTGAAAAAGGGGTTTATATTCAAGATAGCTGGGTGGTGGCTTTTGGCGAGTTGATTTTACCGATGTCTTTGTTTAAAATGCCTGGTTTACACAATCAACAAAATCTCCTAATGGCTGTAGCAGCAGCAAAATTAGCAGGAATTGATAA
>JASJDF010000293.1 GCA_030065715.1 Xenococcaceae cyanobacterium MO_188.B19
AATAACCTGTTCTAGATAAGTCATCTGTTTGATATCTTCTAAACTCAGGGGAGAAGTAAGAGATAATGTAGCTTGTTCTTCTCGCAACTTTTCCATGACCTTAGGATGTTGAGCAGTCAGAAGACAAAAAGAAGCAATAGCAGATGTTAAAGTTTCATGTCCAGCAAAGAGTAATAAGAGTACTTGATCTTTCAATTCTTCTAGAGTCAAACTGTTACCATTTTCATCTTTTGCTTTAATCAACAATCCTAAAGCATCCTCTCCTAAATTATCTGATTGTTGTCTTTGAATTACAATTTTTTCTAACTCTTTGAGTAGTACTTTCCGAGCGCGTAAAGCTTTTTGAAAATTTGTCCGAGGAAACGGATTAACAATAGTAAATAAACCTGCACACCAAGTCTCAAATACTTTTCTCAGAGGAGTTTGCGAAGCTCCATCCTTACTCATAAACAAGTTACAGGCGATATCAAAAGTATAATTCCGTATTTCAGGATACCAAGTAAAGTTTTTTTGCTTTTCCCACTTGTTTAAATATTCATTAGTTATTTTCTCCATAGTAGGAATATAACTACTTAATGCCCTTGGCTGGAATGCTTCATAAAGTAACTTACGACGAGAAGTATGAAATTCTCCATTACGGGTTGCTAAAGATAAATCACCTAATAAAATTCTGGTACTTTTAGGCCAAGTGGACACAACATATTTATTTTCGTTGCGAAATAAGAAAGTATTAGCATCGGCCCCTACCATCGTTACAGTAGGATTATTAAATATTTTAGTTTTATAAATTTTGCCATATTTTGCAATCCGTTTCTGAACAAATTTTGGATCAGTAAAAAAGCTAATAGTTTCTCCGATAATAGGTAAACCAAATTCACCAGGAGGCAGAGGAAGAGTAGATTTTTGGAGTTCGTTAGCAGTCATAAAAAGAAGTAAAGGCATTAAATAAGACTTTTGTTAATCATTTTACTGCTAAAAAATTACACAGATAAATTCATCGCAAAATCCCCAAATTATCCCTCTTTTGTCACTATAGGGATTTTTTAGGTAATAACTTTAAATAGTTCATTATGGTAGTGATAGTTCTGTTAGTAGTTATAGTGATGGGATAGCAGTAGCTTTGGTGGAGGAAAAAGCGGAGGTGATGGTGCTGGTGGCAGTTGGTAAGCTTTGTTTATGAGATTTGTTGCAAACTATCCAAGGTATTGCGGCGAGTATAATCATTCCAAGTAGTAAGGTCTTGACTAGAATAGGATGCTATTAGTCTAGCGCGATCGCCGTCCGTTAGACCTTTTGCCATTGAAAAGTCTGCCCCTGCAATATTAGCCAAATTGCTTAAATCCGCTCCTGTTAAATCACAGGCTCTTAAATCGGCTCCTTTTAATTCTGTGCTACTTAAACGAGCATTACGTAAAGAAGCTCCTGTGAGAAAAGCTTTTTGTAAATTTGCGCCACTCAGAGAAGTATTATCTAAAATGGCTTCTGTTAAATCTGCACCACTAAGATAAGCTCCAATGAGTTTTGCCCCAGTTAAATCAACCCCTCTCAAATTCGCTGTGTTTAGATAAGCTCCATTGAGAATTGCCCCTGGACCAACTGCACCTGAACTTTTATAACGAAAGGTATCAGGAAAAATAGTTGTGGAGTCATAGAGAGCTAAATTAATTTTGACATCTTCAAGATTAGCATTAGTAAGATTAGCCCCTCGTAAATCTGCTCGATTCAGATAAGCACCTGTTAGGTTGGCACCTGTTAGGTTGGCGTCTGCTAGGTTGACACCTCGAAAGTCTACTTTTTGCAGATTAGCTCCAGTGAGATTAGCTTGGGCTAGATTACCATTAGTTGCAGTAGCACCACTGAAATTAACTTGTTCGAGATTTACGCCGATAAGTGCGATCGCATATAAATCTAGATTACTGAAATCTGCGCCACTAAGGCTTATTCCTGATTGAGCTTTATTTAAAATATCTGATTTTGTTAAACGGGACATATCCTAAGATTTTTTAGTTAATAAAAAAGTCCTCTTTAGAATAGAGGACTGAAGTGATGAAAAATAAATGATTAGGAAAAATCTTAACCCATTACTTTCTTAGCAGTAGCAACTACATTATCAACGTTGAAGCCAAACTTATCGAGAGCTATACCACCAGGAGCAGAAGCACCAAAAGTATCGATACCGATAATTGCACCATTATCACCTGTATAACGCTGCCAACCAAAAGTAACACCTGCTTCTACTGCTACACGGTTTTTAATTGCTTTTGGTAGTACAGATTCTTTGTACTCATCACTTTGAGCTTCAAATACTTTCCAGCAAGGAATAGATACTACGCGGACTTTCTTACCTTCCGCTTTTAAGATATCTGCTGCTTGAACACAAAGTTGAACTTCACTACCAGTACCAATTAAAATCAGGTCTAATTCGTTGGGAGGGAAGCCACAAGATAGAACATAACCACCTTTTTCAGCTTTCTCAATGGAAGAACCATTTAATTGGGGTAAACCTTGACGAGAAAGAGCTAATAGAGTGGGATGGCTTTTGCTTTCTACTGCAACTTTGTAAGCTGCTGCAGTTTCATTTCCATCAGCAGGACGGAAAACGTTGAGTTGGGGAATCATTCGTAAGGATGCTACATGCTCTACAGGCTGGTGAGTAGGACCATCTTCCCCTACTGCAATAGAGTCGTGAGTCATTACCCAAATAACTCTGGCTTCAGCAAGAGCCGATAAACGAATGGCATTACGCATATAGTCGGTGAAGACTAGGAAAGTTGCACCGTAAGGAATTAAACCACTATTATGGAGAGCGATCGCATTACAAATTGCTCCCATAGCATGTTCCCTTACACCAAAGTGTAGGTTACGCTCTCCATAAGAACCTTTTTGGAAGTCTCCAGTATTTTTTAGAGCAGTTTTATTAGAGGGTGCAAGGTCAGCAGAACCACCAATAAATTCAGGTAAAGTGTCAGCGATCGCATTTAAGATTTTACCAGAGATATTACGGGTTGCGTCTCCTTTATCTTCTGGAGTATAGCTAGGTAAGCAATCAGCCCAGTTGGCAGGAAGTTCACCGCTCACCATTCTTTCTAGTAAAGCTGCATCTTCAGCATATTTAGCTTTATAGTTAGCAAAAGTTGTATTCCAAGCCGATTCAGCTTCTGCACCACGGTCAACTGCTTTACGGAAGTGAGCTAGGGCATCACCAGGAATTTCAAACTCAGAGTAATTCCAACCCAGGTTTTCACGAGTTAATTTAACTTCGTCTTTTCCTAGGGCTGCACCATGAACACCATAAGTATTCACTTTATTGGGAGAACCGTAACCAATGAGGGTAGTAATCTTGATGAAAGAGGGTTGATCAGTAACTGCTTTAGCTGCTGCAATAGCTTTTTCAATGGAATCTAGACTGTCGTTATCTTCTCCATTGCCTCTTTCTACGTGCTGTACGTGCCAGCCATAGGCTTCAAAACGCTTGTTAACATCTTCAGTAAAGGCAATATCAGTACTTCCTTCAATAGAGATACTGTTGTCATCGTACAGAACAATTAATTTTCCTAAACCAAGATGTCCTGCTAAAGATGCAGCTTCACCAGAAATTCCCTCCATGTTACAACCATCGCCTACGATTACGTAGGTGTAGTGATCGATAATTGTAGAATCTGGTTTATTAAATTTAGCTCCCAGATGGGCTTCTGCCATTGCCAACCCAACGCCGTTAGCAATACCTTGTCCCAAGGGACCAGTAGTTACTTCGATTCCTTTGGTGACATGATTTTCTGGGTGTCCTGGAGTTTGAGAACCCCACTGGCGAAATTGTTTGATATCGTCAAGACTAACACTGTCATAGCCTGCTAAATGTAGCAAAGCATATTGCAACATACAACCATGACCAGCAGAAAGCACAAAGCGATCGCGATTCAACCAGTTAGGATTTTTGGGATTGTAGCGCATGAGGCGATCCCAAAGGACAAAAGCCATTGGAGCAGCCCCCATAGGCAATCCTGGGTGTCCGGAATTAGCTTTTTCTACAGCATCTATTGCTAAAAAGCGAATTGAATTAATACAAAGTTGTTCTAGTGACTGGGTGGCAACTACCATAATTGTTATCTAACTAAACTACGATAAATAATTATTTGAGCGTTCTCAAACCTGATGGTTGTGGGTTGCCCAAGGCTTATACCCATCATCCCATTCTTTGGGAACGACGGGCAACATTCAATTGCCCTTTTAAAGTAAAGGAGTAAAAACTGGGGCGTTATTTTAGGGCGATATCAGATTGCACTTTTTTAAATGCCAATGTAACATTGTGACCGCCAAAACCAAAAGAATTAGATAGAGCGACTGCTACTTCTAATTTTCTACTTTCATTGGGTATGTAGTCCAAATCGCACTCAGGATCGGGAGATTGTAAATTTATGGTGGGGGGAACTTGGTCATTTTTGACTGCCATTATCGTAGCGACTGCTTCAATGCCTCCCGAACCACCTAATAAATGACCTGTCATCGACTTGGTAGAACTTATAGCTGTACTATAAGCTGATTTACCAAGAGCCTTTTTAATCGCTTTAGTTTCGGTGGAATCGTTAGCAGGAGTGCTAGTTCCATGAGCGTTAATATAGCTCACAGTTTCTGGAGCTAGGTTAGCATCTTGAAGAGCTAATTCCATAGCTCTTGCTGCTCCTAAACCTTCTGGCACTGGAGAAGTCATATGATAAGCATCACAAGTCATTCCATAACCAACAATTTCCCCATAAATTTTGGCTCCTCGATTGAGAGCCTGCTCTAATTCTTCGAGAATCAAAATTCCCGAGCCTTCTCCCATAACAAACCCATCGCGATCGCGATCAAAAGGACGACTCGCAGTGGCAGGATCGTCATTACGAGTAGAAAGAGCTTTAGCGGAGCAGAATCCAGCAAAGGACAAGGGAGTAATTGCTGCTTCTGTACCACCGCAAATCATCGTATCTGCGTATCCCCTTTGGATCAGACGAAACGCATCTCCAATAGCATGGGAGCCAGCAGCACAAGCAGTTACAGTACAAGAGTTGGGACCTTTAGCTCCTGTATGAATTGCTGTTAAACCAGCAGCCATATTGGCAATCATAGTTGGTATAGTAAAAGGACTAACTTTTCTGGGACCTTTGGTCAGAAGAATTTCATTTTGGGTTTCCATCACCCGAATTCCTCCTACTCCAGTACCGAGAAGCACTCCTACTCGGTCAGCATTGAGGTCATTAATGACAAATTGAGCATCTGTTAGAGCTTGTTTGCTAGCTGCGATCGCAAATTGCGAAAAACGATCAATTCGCTTTGCTTCCTTTTTCTCCAAATAGTCATGAGGTTCAAAACCTTTGACCTCAGCAGCAAACTGACAAGAGTGTTGGGAAGCATCAAATAAAGTGATTTTGTCAAAACCATGACGACCATTTAATAAACCTGCCCAATATTCTTGGAGATTGTTGCCAATAGGAGTAACCGAACCTAAACCAGTTACTACTACTCTTCTATTTTGCCAATTTGTCATTTTCGCTCTCTAATCCTTATGCCAGAATGCTGATGAGTGTTATTTCTTAATTAATTGTCAAAATTAATTCAAAATTATGCGGTTGTTTCTATATTGGAACTAATATAATCTACTGCTTTGCCAACAGTATCTATTTGTTCTGCTGCTTCATCGGGAATTTCTATATCAAACTCTTCTTCTAGTGCCATTACCAATTCCACTGTATCGAGAGAATCTGCACCCAAATCATTAGCGAAGCTCGCTTCTGCGTTGACTGTGTCTTCTTCTACTTCTAGTTGCTCAACAACTATTTTTTTGACTCGTTCAAATATTTCTTTGTTCATTGATTTTTTCCGCTAAATACGTCATTTTTAGAATTTGAGTTGGAAACGGGGCGGTTTCTACCGTCTCCTAGGAGAACAGCTTTCATTTGAGATCAGCATTTCTCATCTTATCTGAAAGAGGTACAATTCTCATCACAGAATATACGTTTATTCAATTGTCACTAAAAAAAAAGGAAGACTAGAAGATTCAATCTCTAGACTTCCGTGATCAAAGTGAAATAATAACTTGAGATTTAATTTCGAGTTCAAGGCAATCAACAATTGATTTTGATTAATTCGCTTTCTCTCGTCTTAGTAGTTTAAAATTTCTTTTTACCTACCATATTTTTAAATTTGTCAATACTAGGACCAGGACGACGACGAGAACTAGATTGTACGAGTAAATAATCAGTAGCAAAAGTTTTTTCTGATTCAGTATCAGTTCCATTACCAGTGTTAGAACCAGAGCTATTGTACATAGCTTTTACCCAAAAAGGTTCTTCCCAAGAGGAAGCGCCACTATAAGCAGGAGCAGCAGGTTTTTTCTCAGACGGGGGTTTAGCAGTAACCTTAGATTTGGCTTTTGCTCTTTTCTTAGTCCCTTTAGTTTTAGTTGATTTTGGTTCGGGTTTAGCTTCTGCTTCTGGCACTGGAGCAGATTCGATTACTTCTGTTACTTCGGTTGGAGCTTCTGCTACTTCAGTTGGAGCTTCGGTTGGAGCTTCAGTTGCGGTTTCTGCTGCTACTTCAGTTGGAAGTTCTGCTACGGTAGAGCCAGTCTCTTGTGTTTCCTCAAGTGTTAAATAAAATTCTTTCTTTTTGCCTAAATTAAGTATTTTGCCAAGCATATTAAATTGACTCCCTGGTCGCTAAGGTGTGAGTAGAAGATAAATATTGATTAATTAGGATCGACTTTTTTGGCTTCTAATAAATCTTTGTCGAGTCTAGTTACAGCTTTACCCTGCCCTAGATACAACTTTTACCAAGGATTTATGAGAAGATAATGTAACAAAATGTTTTGCTATTCTAATAAAGCCAGAAAAATAAAATCTCTGCAATTAATATTTACAAATCTTAATATTAAAATCACTCGATTCAGATATTGCGTCTCATATTTTATTAAGTTAAGTAACATTTTTTTTAGCTTATCTCATTTTTTTCGCTTAATCATGAGTTTTCCGACTTAAATACTTAATATTTGAGCAAGAAATAGCCTTAAAACCTGATTTAAGTAGGATAAACTTTTGCTGAAATTCCTTAATTCTCAATCTTGACGATTTGAGGTAATTTACTATCAGCCTCAACAATATCGTCAACATCTGGAGTTGATAAATCTCCTCCGAACAAATCTTTCGCGAAGCTCTCTAGTTCTTCTGGAGATAACTGTTGTAATTGAGCTAATAAAGAATAACTTTCTGTAACTAGTTGAGTGACATCAATCTGGTAGTAAATGGGTTGATATTCCGAAAGTCTTTTAACCCCTTCACCCAAAAGAATCATTGCACCCCTGTGGTTAAGATTACTCAAGTGGTAGCATCCCACAGCGATCTGTAAAATTCCTTGGTAGAACCTCTTATCTAACTCTGGAGCTTCAATCCAAATTGCCTCCAGAGTATCGTGACAATCATAAAATTG
>JASJDF010000294.1 GCA_030065715.1 Xenococcaceae cyanobacterium MO_188.B19
AGAACTAGAAAAATCGTCTTTGAACATAGGGTTAAAACTTTTAAAAAGCTCCCCTTCTCCCCCTGCGGACGTTTCGTCCGCCAAGGAACGCGCGAGAAAGGCAGAGGGCAGAAGAAAATTACTAATACAATACCCAGTTTAAATGCACAACAGCTTACACACAACGAATATATATAAGCATCTTGTCTTTGTATATATTTTCCACAACAAGTTTTGTCTTTGCTAAACACAAAAGATAAAATCGTAGAAAATTCAAATTAACTTTGACTAGAAAAATATTTCTTTAATAATTCTGCGCTACTTTTAAATGATGGAAAAACTCACCAAGAAATAGCAGATTTTCTGGTAGTTTCCTTAAGAAGAGTAGCCTATTGGTGTGTTCCTAGAAACTTTAGAGGATGGAAGAAAAAAAAGGTAATTTCAAGAAAGCGACACAAGAATATAGAGAATTACTGTTAGAAGTAGTAGAAAAAGAACCAAATATGTGTTCCAATTAATATAGCTTATAAATAACCAAAAATTTTCTTATATTAATCTTATTTTAGTGATGGGAAGCAATTATGCTTTACTGGCTCGCTTTGAAGAAACAGTTATGCCAAAAATTAATGTTGGCATCTACTCAAAGACATATTTATCTGAGATTATCTGAGATTAAATTTGCTCCATTAGGAGGATGTGTCGAGCTAGCCTAAGAGCAATTAATATTGTTTTAGAAATCTCTACGCCAGATGGCTGGAGAGGATATCAAAAAGCTAATCAATAAAATTTTTTAGTACAAAAAACCTAGTTATTGTGGCTATATTCAAATGCAATTTGTTTCTGATCCAGATATTGCCGTCAAAATTGACAAAATGAAGCGTAGAGTGCGCTGGCAAGAAAGAGTGTTTCAAGAAAAATCGATCGAGCAAACAAAACTGGTAATTGACGATGGTAATACAGATAATCCTAATTTCTCTTTCTTAGTTATTGGCGATAGTGGTTGTGGCTCTCATCTTAAACATCATCCCCAACGTAAAATAGCTGAGATGATGTTACAGCATAAACAAGAGTGTAGCTTTATTCTCCATACTGGGGATGTAGTGTATCAAGTAGGTTCTAAGGAATACTATCACCCTAACTTTATTAATCCCTACAAAGAATTTTTAGTTGGTGGAGAAAACCCAAAACAACTCCAATACGATCGCTTGACTTTCAAAGTACCTTTTTTCTTAGTTCCTGGCAATCATGACTATTACGATTTACCCTTAGCCTACGGCATCTTGGCACAACTGACTTGGTTGCCTCGCCGTTTTTTAAGAGGCAGAATCGATTTAGATGTAGGTTGGCATGGTTCTTTTGAAGGAGATGCTTATGCTAGAGCTTTTTTAGACTATTTAATCGAAATTAAAAATAAAACTAGTTTAGAACAACATCTAGAAACTAATTATGTAGCTAAACATACAGGAACTCGCTGTCTCAACTATCAACCTGGTAAATTTACTCGCTTGCCTAATCGCTACTATACTTTCCGTTATGGCAATATTGATTTTTTTGCCCTTGATTCTAATACTTTTAATCAACCATTATCTTTACCTGATACGGCAGAAGGAATGGCGAAAAGAACCAAACTATTAGAACGTAAGAAAGAATTAGCACATCGAGAACAAGAAATTCAGTCAGCTATGGATAAGCTCGATCGCAATAACCCAGAAGATGTAGAACAATTAGACGATTATTACGCTAAATTAGAGCATATTGAAGAAAGTAAGAGAGATATTGATAAACAGCTAGACATTAACCAAGAAATAACGGATTGGGAACAGTTAGAATGGCTCAAATCTAGCTTGGTGACATCCTGGCAAGATGAAACCGTACAAGGCAGAATTATCTTTTTACATCATCCTCCCTACGTTACCGAAAAAACTAAATGGAATCAGGGACAGACTTTAGCTATTCGCGATCGCTTGCGACAAGTATTTGATAATGCGCTCAAAAGTATAGGTGAATTACCTACAGGACGCTCTATAGTAGATATAGTCATCTCAGGTCACGCTCATTGTCTGGAACATATCCGCACTAAAGATACCGGAGATGGAGATTCTCATATTGATTGGATTGTTTGTGGTGGTAGCGGTCATAGTTTACGTCGTCAACGCAAGGAAGGTACAGTCTTGTTCCAGAATGCGGATTTAGATTCTCAACCGATAGGGGAATCTCATTTATACTTAGGACGTAATGGTAGTGGGAACGAGAAAAAAAGACCCTACTCTTTTCTCCGCATTGATGTGCAAGCTGGCGATAAAGATAAACCAAAATTTACGGTTACACCCTATGTCGCAGAAAGATACCAACAGCAATGGAATGAATACGCGATCGACTCTTTTACATTATAATTTTCTCATTCTTTTTCTTAGCTGATAATTAATTTAAAAGTTTCAACTACGCGCTCGACAAATTCTGTGGGCAACACTTCACCGGTAGTTTTCCACCAACGAGTTTTTAAATCTAAAGTTCTTACCTGTTCTGCAATCACCGAGCCTTTAGCTTTGAAGCCAGAAGGAATGGGAATCATCATCTTTACCTGTGGCTTAACCGTACTAGTTATGGGGGTAACGACGACTATACCACCTCTTTTTATGTTGTATTTAGTGTGACTCAACACCAAACAGGGACGGGCGTTACCTGCCTGTTCTCTGCCCTGAGTCGGATTTAGATTTATTCTAATTACTTCTCCCCGTTGAATCTTCATAGCAGTTCGTCCCCTTGGGGTTCGCTGCCGACAAAATCAGCTACATCGTCGGGATATTCAAACTCTTCGGGAATGCTATCTAATATCTCATCTAAAGTAGGCACGACTTGCTTCTTACTAATAATTAGCTTGTCTCCTTCCTCGGTAAGCTCTACTACCGTATTCTCGTCAACGCCCCAACTTTGGGCTATTAACTTAGGTATACGCAACCCAATACTGTTACCCCACTTCTTTAACTCTACTTCCATAAGGCGCGATCGCTCTACTTAGTTATACATTGTATAATTTTAGTTCATTTTCGCTTCTATCGTATATTTGTGGTTCACTAGTACAAGGCGGCAGAAGTTTCTCCCCACCCCAAATCGAACCTATTCAACTCAGTTAAAGGCAGTTTGACCTCGGGGCTGACGACCCATGTTTTTAGCCTATTTAGTACCTTTATACCTGGGGAGAAACTTCTGCCGCGCACTACTAGTGTATTCGGGACTTCAAATCGGAGAGCTGCTCGGAATTCCCCCATTCCTATGGGGGTTGACAATTATCGCCGCGGCGACATCCCTACCCGATGGGAAGATTAGTGTAGACGCAGCGCGGCGTGGCGATGGTGACATCAGTATAGCCAACGTGTTCGGTTCCAATATTTTCGACTTATGTTTCTGTATTCCCGCCGGTATTCTCATCGCGGGAACTGCTACCATCGATTTGGCTCAAGCCGCACCAATGATGGGCATCCTAGTATTGGCTACGGTGTCTTTGTTTGTTATGTTACGGTCATTATGTTGAAAGACAGAACCTTCACAAGTTCCTTATATTCTTAGTTTAGTGTGAATGCAAAGCTAGAGTGATTTAACTTTTTCAACCAGAAGAAAATCTAGACCAGATCTATGGAAGTCTTCCTGAAATTTTGACTCTTACTAAAAGCGATAAATATGAGGCATGGGAGAGTAGAGCTTATGAAACGATTAGGTCAATGGTTGAGCATATTGAGTATCCTAGTGCTCAGTTGCTGGGGATTTTTCGGCCTTTCTCAACCTGTAATTGCTGCAAGTACTAACATTGAGTCTATGACAATGCTGGCAGTGAGAACGGAATTACCTACGGAAATAAAATTATGCGCTGAATCCGACCAGAAAATCGATTTGAATAATGCCAATCTGGTGGCTTTTACTGACTGTCCAGGATTTTACCCAACTCTGGCCCAATTAATTCTGGAAAATGGGCCTTACCAAAAGAGGGAAGATGTTTTGAACATAGCAGAGTTAACCCCTCGCCAGAAGGAACTTTTGACAGCTAATTTAGATAGTTTTAGTGTCACCCCTCCCATTGTTCCCCTGGAACGAAGGATGCCACCTAGACCACCATTGCGCAAATAAACAGATTCTGGTTATGAGGGGAGCTTTGATGATTTTAAGCCGTACAATGGCTCAGACAGACTGGTTTCAATACTGTTTGGTTAACAAAGTTGGTTCACCAAGATAGGCAATAAGTGAGAAGTATACTCCTTCTGCCTTCTGCCATCTTTGGGCCAAGCCCGATTATTATACCGGAGAATAGATGATGAAATCACCGAAAAAACTTCACGGAATCGAGCTACTTGACTGTGCTCAAGCTAATGCCAAATTAGGCTTGTCCACTACCGCACAGCAATGCGGCTATGGCAATAATCTCCTAGCTTTTCAGAACGAGTTGCAACGGGCGCATCTAACGGTTCGGGGAGGGTACCTCGGGAAACAAATTATCAAACCTTTGGTTAACCCAAGCTAGTCGCAAATGCAACAGATGATTAAACCCGTCTTCGCTCCATCGCATTCCTACTCCCTTGAATCGCTGCTGAATCAGCCATTTACAGGCACTTTCTACGATTCCACTCCCCAAAGGTAGCCCCAATTCCTTAAATCTCTTATAGTTAATGTGGTTTCGATGAGTTTCGAGGTAATCGTGGACATTAGGAACGAGTCTTCACCACCTCAACTGGGAAGGAGCGAAATTCTATCGCATAAGCTAGTTGAGCTATCACTTGCTCAGATTCACCATGACGGAGCTGATGCCGAATTCGCTTAAACCATTGCCGTGCTTTAGTTGTGCGACCATCAAGAGCGGCGGATGCTGCCTTCCAAAGATTTTGAGCTGCATGATAGAAATCCAAGATCCCAATACAAGTCTGAGCAAAGCACTCATGATACAATCGCCAAAACCCGCGTCCACCGTCACTAATCCAAGCTACGATTGAACCTCTAAAGCCACAGCGATTTGCTCGCGGTCAATTTTAATTTTGTCGATTTTACGACTCTTGGAGTGCTTTTTGGCAGTTTTTCTTTCTTTTTCTGAGGAATAGTTCTTGTTAAACCCTCTTGGTTTTTTGGCTTTGATATCTGGCTGACCCTGTTCTTTCTTGAGGCGGTTGATTTCGTCTTTTAGCCTTTGATTTTCTGCCTCTAATTCAATTACTTTGCTGTTGAGTTCTTCGATGAGGTTGAGTAGCCACTCTACCATTTGACGCACAGTATCGTCGGCAATTAACTTCGGGTTAATAGTCTCTAGTAATGATGATCTTAACTTCTCCTGCGATGAGTGTAGCTTCATGTTTCTATTCTAAGATTTCTACCACTCCATCCGCCTCTTGAAGGATCTTATCTCTTCTTTGGCCGCTCTTATTCATAAGCGGACTATCCTACTCATTTCCTAATTGTATGTAATTATGAGAGTTCAGACTATCAGACTATCAATCCGAATCATGGTCTACCCCGAAATATTGAGCCGATACTATCGAACAGCGTCCCGTCTATTGCCATCCACCGCAAACCATTGAGAAATGCACCTGGAATCTGAAGAGTTGCTAAAGGTTTTGCTAGCTTTTCAAATAGCCGAGTCATGACTCTTGATCCCACTCGTTTACGCGCTCCACTAATCGAAGAGCGGTTCGGTGTTCCCCAACGACAACCTTTTGGTATCCATTGACCCGCTAATCCTGCTACTAAATTCTTGAAGACATCGATGATGGAGTCAGTAGACCAAAGATTCATCCCAATGACCAAAGCTACGATAACGTAGGTTGGGAGAATTCGTTTTCGTTTTTCTTGGCTTGCAGTTTCAGCGCCCAGCTTGACTGGCAGCGAAGCTGATCGCCTGTTCCAGGTCTTTGGAGGACATTACCAGTTTTAGTGCTGGAAATAAGTCGCCTGATTGGATTTTTGGAGGAACTAGAGTCAATTTTGGAAGTTGCATTCAGATTAGTCTAAACAATCTTCCATTTACTCATATTTTCGGCTTAAACAAACAGTATTGACTCGATACTCTCAATACCACAAAAAAAGTTATTATTGAGTCATCGCATAATTCAGGAGGTTTTCGTGATGACGGCAATTAATATCTCTGCATTTACTGAAAGAATAAGCGATCGCGAATTAGAGAAGCTCTGTACGGATAATCCAGAAACTAGATTTGAAATTACCAAGACAGGAAGACTAATCGTTATGTCGCCAACAGGAAGTGAAAGCGGTAGAAAAAACTCAAAGCTATTAATTAGAGTAGGGATTTGGAACGAACGAAAAAAATTAGGCGAAGTTTTTGATTCATCTACTGGCTTTAAACTATCTAATGGAGCAACCAGATCTCCCGACGTTAGTTGGATTGAGTTAAATCGATGGCAAGCTATACCAAAACAACTGCAACGTAAATTTGCCCCTATCGATCCCGATTTTGTAATCGAGCTTATGTCTCCCACTGACGATTTAACTCAACTACAGGAAAAAATGGTTGAATATATGGACTGCGGTGTTAAGTTAGGCTGGTTGATTAATCCCGATGATAAGCAGGTGGAGATCTATCGTAACGGTCAAGACAAAGAGGTACTAAATAATCCCAGTAGCATAAGTGGTGAAGATATTTTGCCTGGTTTGAGCGTAGATTTTACAGATATATTCAACTAGAACTAGTGGGAAGAAAACCATCACCCACCTGTGTATACTGTGCCAAGAATTACCGTACAGAGGATGAGGCTAAAGAAAAGCATCCAGAATGTTATGTCGGACATAATTGTCGCATCAAGCGAAATCGTCTAAGAAATCCTGCCAAGGTCAACGCGAAACGTCGTCAGAATGCTGCTAGAAAAAAAGGCATTACAACTGTAGAACCTATACTACCCGAAGCCTATCGTGCGGAACTAGAAATCTACGGAGTAGAAAACCAATTTGTTCACAGCGTAGCCCTAAAGATTTATCAGGGTAATAAGCTTTCTCATCAGATGCTACCGCAGCATACCCAAGGGCTAAGACAACCAGAACTCGAAGCTTATATTCAAAAATTACTTGCTTATTTGCAAACAGAATATGGAATAGATTGTTTTGGTTTGATTTATTGGCTAAAGAGTGAAGATTGCCCCCAATGTCAGTTAAGGATAGAGGATAGAGGATAGAGGATAGAGGAACGAAGGTGGACAATTCTTTTAACAGCATTATCAAACAAGTTAATTCAATTAGTTCATCTTCACTATCTGATGAAGTTAAATTAAGGCGATCGGGAGAATTGTTTTACCAGGGTAGTCAGACTCTTTTACTCGTTACCCTATAGTCAGTAAAGATAACATCCGACGCTATACTGTCGATAATCATCAACCAGCTGCTCAATCTTTATTACACTATCGTGGCTGTATCTTTATTCGCCCAGAGCAAGCAATGCAGCATCATCAGTG